>NZ_JBHYIG010000034.1:34665-46041 GCF_042740015.1 Streptomyces sp. NPDC059037 | reverse complement strand
GTGTCGGCTACATCTCCGACGAGGACTCGCACGCGGTGCTGCGCATCCACCTCACCGGGCCATTCCAGCTGCTGCGGGCCGCGCTGCCGCTCTTTCTCGAAGCGCGGGGCTCGGTGGTCCCCGTCGCCTCGGTCGCCGCGCTGCGCAACGGCGTGGCCAACGCGGCGTACGCGACGTCCAAGGCGGCGCTGCTCCAGCTGTGCCGGTCGCTCGCCGTCGACTACGGCAGGGACGGCCTGCGCGCCAACACCGTCTGCCCCAGCTGGGTGCGCACCGAGATGGCCGACCGGCGGATGACCCGGTTCGCCGAGGAGGCCGGGCTCGGGGACGGCGGCGCCGACGCCGCGTACGACGAGGCGACGCGGCTGGTCCCTGCGGGCCGCCCCGGGCAGCCGGAGGAGGTCGCCGAGGCGATCACCTGGCTGCTCTCGCCCGCGGCCTCCTTCGTCAACGGTGCGACGCTCACCGTCGACGGAGGCGTGACGGCCGTCGATCCCGGAACGGCCGCGTTCGACTTCAGCATCGCGCCGCGCGGCGGGGGCGCGGGCTAGGCGTAGCGCTCGATGCGGAGTTGGGCCGGTGGGTAGGGCGATGAGGAGGTCGTGCCCACCGACCAGTAGCCGCCGTCAGGGCCGGGGATCCGGGTCAGCGCCTCCGGCATGAAGGTGGTGGCGGTCTCCGGGCCCCGCTCGCTGACCCAGGCCGTGCCGTCCCACCGCAGATAGTGGGCGCGCTTCTGGTCCCAGAAGTCCCAGCCGGCGATCCGGTCGGGCCTGCCGTCGGCGTCCCCCACGATTCCGCTCAACAGGCCGACGCCGAACGGGGCCTTGACGTCGGTCCACTGCGCGCCGTCCCAGTGCTGCAGCGTGACGCCGGGCGGTTTGCCGGGCGGTCCGCCCACGCCGTACGCGAAACCGGTCAGCCAGATGTCGTCGTGCGTGACCGGCAGCAGACCGCTCACGGAGGCGCGGATCCCGAGCTGACGTGGCACCACCGTCCAGGCGTCGTCCCACCGGGCGATGATGTCGCCGAAGACCCAGACATCGCCGCCGGGCGTGACATGGACACCGGTCGGTGTGGGCGCGGCCTCGTCCGGCAGCGGACTGCACCAGCGCCATGTCCGGCCGTCGCCGTGCAGCAGCCCGGCGCGGTCGCCGTGCCGCCCCGACACCCAGAAGTCGCCTTCGGTGCCGGACGCGACGTCCGTGAGCCGTGTCCCCGGCTCGCCCCGGCCGGGGAACTCCGTCTCCCGCCAGGTCGTGCCGTCCCAGGCGAGGAGCTGGTCGTGTCCCGCCGTGTCGGTGCCGTGCGCCCAGGCCGCGCCGCCGGGCGGGCCCGCGGCGACCGCGCGCAGACCGCCGCTGTACGTCAGGTGGGAGAGATCGGTGGGCGACCAGGCGGAGCCGTCCCAGCTGAGGGCGATCGGCGTGCCGAGGGTGCCGCCGTTGCGGCCCTGCTCGCCCACGGCCCAGGCCGCCGCGGGCCCCGCGGCGGCGACCGCGGCGAGATGGGCGGCCGCCTGCCCGGCCGGGGCGGGCACCTCCTGCCAGGAACCGGCGGCTGACGGTCCGGCGGATGTCCGTCCCGTGGCGGCGCCGGCTGACGGCAGGGGCACGGCCAACCCGGCGCCGGCGGCGGCAAGTCCACGGACGAATGCGCGTCTTCGCATGAAGAGTCCTTCCTCGGATGGGTGCCTGGTCACCCTGAACCGGGCGCCGTGCGGTGTCTATGCACGCGTATGCGTAATTCGGGGCGTCGGTAGGGTGGGCGGCTTGAGGAAGGTGACTTCCCTGAGGGGGACTTATGAGTGCCAGCTCGAATCGGTCGACGCGGACGAAGATCGCTCCGGTGAGTGTGCAGGTCTGTCCCGTCGGCCCCGTCGTCGACATCGTCTTCAGCCGCTGGGCCACGCCGATCCTCTGGACGCTCAACGAGTACGGCCGCCAGCGCTTCGTCGAGCTGGAGCGGGGCATCGAGGGGATCACCCCCAAGGTCCTTACGCAGCGGCTGCGGCAGCTGGAGCGCGACGGCCTCGTCGTCCGCACCTACTACCCCGAAGTGCCGCCGCGCGCGGAGTACGAGATCAGCGAACTGGGGCGCAGCCTCGGCCCGTTGTTCGCCACGCTCGCCGAGTGGTCCACCGCCAACCTGGACCGGATCGAGCAGGCCCGCATCGACTACGACGAGCCCGCGGAACGGCCGTCGGCCCAACACCCTTGATAACGTCGGGCGTTCACTGAGGGGTGGACACAGAAACATGACAGTAGCCAGCGGCACCTTCCGCATCGGCGGCGAAATCGGCGTACGGCGGCTGGGGTTCGGGGCGATGCGGCTGCCCAACGAGCACGGGGCGCCCCGGGAAGCCTCGATCGCGGTGCTCCGGCGCGCCGTCGAGCTGGGCGTCACGCTGATCGATACGGCGTTCATGTACGGATGGGGCGCCAACGAGGAGCTTCTGGCCGAGGCCCTGTATCCGTACCCGGAAGACGTGCTCATCGCGACCAAGGTCGCCATCGAGCAGTCGGCTCCCGGCGCGGAGGCGCAGATCAACGGGCGGCCGGAGTTCCTCAGGGACCAGGTCGAGCAGGCCCTGCGCCGGCTGCGGACCGAGCGGATCGAGCTGCTCCAGATGCACCGGCTCGACCCGAAGGTCCCGCTCGCCGATCAGCTCGGCGTGCTCCGGGAGCTCCAGGACGACGGCAAGATCGGCCATATCGGCCTGTCCGAGGTGACCGTCGACGAGCTCGCGGAGGCGCGGCGGACCGTCGACGTCGCGAGCGTGCAGAACCGCTACAACCTGCTCGACCGCGAGCACGAGAGCGTGCTCGACGCCTGTGCCGCCGCGGGCATCGCCTTCCTGCCCTGGCGCCCGGTGCACCCCGCGGCATCGGCCGACACGGCCGAGATCGCCGCCGTCGCGGCCGAACTCGACGCCACGGCCGCGCAGATCGCTCTCGCCTGGCTGCTCGCGCGCTCACCGGTCGTGGTGCCGATCCCGGGCACCGCGTCGATCGCCCACCTGGAGGAGAACGTCGCCGCGGGAGGCCTCCGGCTCAGCGACGAGCAGTGGCGGCGGCTGGACGGCATCGGGGCGCGGTGAGCCGCTACGGCTGCTCGGCGGGGCGGTCGATCCGGTAGAGGTGGTGAGCGCGGTCGTCGACGGGATTGTCCGGCTCGAGATCGACGCCGGCGATGCGGCGCATGCCCGCCTTCTCCAGCGCACGCCAGGACGCGGTGTTGCCCACGTGCACCGGGACGAGCATCGCGGTCGCGTCGGGATGGTCGCTCCAGGTGGCCTCGATGACCGCCCGGAGCATGAGCGTGCCAAGGCCGCGGCCGGCCCGGCGGGGGTCACCGATGAGGTAGTCGATGGACACGGCCCCCGCCGGTACCTCGGCCTGGTCCACCAACTCGGCCAGATACTTGGGGTAGTCGGCGAGACGGCAGCGCTGTACGAGACCGAACGGCTCCCCGTCGAGCAGCATGAGCAGGTCCTCGGACGGCTCGTCCCCGCGGGCGGCGGGACCGAAGTCGCGCGCCACCGCATCGGGAGAGGTCTCGTGGTTCCACCACCGCGCGACGTGCGGCTGCAGCAGCCACTGCCGCAGCAGCGGGAAGTCACGCTCGGCGAGCCTGCGCCAGGTGATCTTCGGGGCGCCTTGTGGGGGCGGGGAGTCCGGGCCGGTCATGAGGCCGACGGTAGTGCCTCCAGGCCGTTGGAAGTACCGCACGTGCTCGCCCTGGCGGGATCTGCCGTCAGGCGGGCGATGCACCGGCGTTCGAGCCGCGATGAGAGGCATCCGTGTTCCGCGAAGCGGGCCGGGAAGGCCGAGGACCAGGCCGGATGCCGTCCTGGCGGACGAGTAGGGGTGACGATCAGCTGTCGTGGAAGAACAGCTCGAGATCCTCCATGGACCCCGGCCCGGTCAGGAAACCCTCGGCCTGGGCGATCTCCTTCTCCGGTGGCACCCGACGCTCTCGAAGAAGCTCCGTCATCCACTTCTCGCCCTGCCCGCCGATCGCATAGATGCCGGACAGCAGCTCGGCCATACCCGCAGGGTCCTTCGGACTGCGCCCGACGACGGGTTGGAGTTCCCACCCCCCGGCCCGGGCGGCAAGCCGGAGCACCCCGGCCCAATTGGCGATCCGCCCGATGCGTACGTGCCACGAGTCCTCGGTGAACGGCGCCGGCCGACCTCCGTGCAGGGCATTGGTCGCGGCCATGATGTCCGCCACCACCTGCCGCTCCACGGCATCACGAACCCAGCGCCCCTCCTGCGCTTCCTCAATGGCGGCCGCCCACCACTCCCATGCGCTGTCCAGCCGGGCCGTGAATGTATCCATGCCGACAGAATTCCACGCGGCCCAAGAGACACCTCCTAGGGGTACTACCGGGGCAAACCCTGACGCGTGACGGCCAGTCGGGAGGATGTGGCGCCGGTGGAGGGACGCAAAGCTGTTGCGCATGACGAAGTCAACGCGAAACGCCGCCCTGCTCGCCGCATCGGCCGCCGTCCTCAGCCTCACCGCGCCGCTGACCGCGACCGCCTCAACTGCCGCCGCCCATCCGTCTCTTGACTGGAGGAAATGTGCGGGGAGCGGCCTCGACCCCCGTCAGGAGTGCGCGACCGTCGAGGTCCCCATGGACTACTCCGACCCCGACGGCAGGAAGATCGACATCGCCGTCTCGCGGATCCCCAGCGAGAAGCCGGAGGCGCGCCGCGGAGCCCTGTTCCTGATCCCCGGCGGGCCCGGTGGATCGGGCATCGACAATCCCTCGGGCAAAGGGCAGAAGCTGCCGCAGGACGTGCGGGACGCGTACGACCTGATCGGCCTCGATCCCCGTGGGCTCGGCCGCTCCACCCCGGTCAGCTGCGGCTTCGAACACGGCGACCTCGCGACATCGAGACTGCGTCCCTGGCCGGGCGCCGACGGGTCCATCACGGAGAACATGACCGCCGCGCGGCGCATGTCGGACGCCTGCGAGCGCAACGGCGGCGATCTCATCCGGCACATCAGCACCGCCAATGAGGCCCGCGACCTCGACCGCATCCGGGCGGCGCTCGGCGAGCGGAAGATCTCCGCGTGGGGCGTCTCCTACGGAACGTACGTCGGAGCCGTCTACGGCCAGCTCTTCCCGCACCGCACGGACCGCGTCGTGCTCGACAGCAACGACGACCCCGATCACAGGCAGGTCTCCCGAGGCTGGGTCGCCGCGCACGAGGCCGGGGTCGAGGACACCTTCCCCGAGTTCGCCAAGTGGGCGGCGGTGCCCGGCAATCCGGACCGCCTGGCCCGGACGGCGGCCGAGGTGCGCCCCATGTTCCTGCGTCTTGCCGCGCAGCTCGACCGCGAGCCGATCCCCTGGCCCGGCGCCAACCCCGAGGAGCTCAACGGCAACGTACTGCGCCAGACCTTGCTCAGCGCGCTCTACGACCCCGACGACTTCCCCGACCTCGCCAAGCTGATCATCGCCGCACGCAAGGGCACCGTGCCGCCCGCGCCCCCGGCACCGCCCGAGGAGGTGCTGCAGAACGTCGTCTCGGTCGGCGCCGCGACCCTGTGCAACGACATCGAGTGGCCGAGGTCAACGGCCGCGTACCAGAAGGGAGTTGCGGAAAGCCGTGCCAAGTTCCCGCTGACTGCCGGGATGCCGCGCAACGCGATGCTGTGCGCGGCCTGGCCCTACCGGCCGAAGGAGGCGCCGGTCCGGATCACCGACACCGGCCCCTCCAACATCCTGCTCGTCCAGAACGAACGCGACCCGGCCACCCCGCTCGGCGGCGCCCTGAAACTCCGCGCCGCGCTCGGCGATCGCGCCACCATGGTGACCGTCGACTCCACCGGCCATGACGCCTACCTCGCCAACGGCAACGCGTGCGGCGACCGGACCGTCTCCCACTACCTGGCGACGGGGGAGCGACCGGGGCGGGACAAGTACTGCGACTAGAGCGGCAGTTGAGACCGGCGCGGTTCAGCGCTGCCGGTGACCGGTGCGGGCCTCGGCGGTGGTCTTCAAGTCGCCGAGCCAGCCTTCGAGACCCTGCCGGAGGATCTCGGTCGCGGCGGGGACGTCCGCCTCGACCTGGTCCCCGGTGTGGGTCTCTTCGGTGCGTACGAGGACACCGCCGTCGACCTTCGTGAAGGTCCATACGTGAACACCGTCGATGCGCAGTCCCTCGGCGATCCCGGGGCCGGTCCAGCGGATGCAGGAGCCGCGCTTGAGCTGCTCGACGGTCGAGGTGATGTCCAGACTGGTCGCGGGAGTCGCGGGGTTGGGCGGTATCGGGGTCGTCCACCGGAACGCCGAGCCCTTCCGCAGGGGGCCGTGATCGAGGCGTTCCACGGACGTGACCGGGGCCTGCCAGGACGGCCAGCGCTCCACATCGGTCTGCAGTTTCCAGATGGTGCTCAGCGGCGCGTGGATCACGGTCTCGGTCCGGTACCGGACGGCGGCATCGGGATCGACGCCCTCTCCGCGGCAGGTGAGCGAATTGCCGGGGTGCGGGGTGGCGCCGGCGGGCACGGCGGCGGTGCCGAGCACACCGGCGACGGCGAGCGGGACGGTGAACAGGGCGGCGCGGACGCTGGTGCTGCGGATCCGGGACATGGCGTTCTCCTCATCCGTGGTGTTACGGCTTCATGTGTTCGTTAGAAGTTGTAACTCCCCACGGGTCAGGCCGTCAACGGTTTGCGTGATAACCTCTAACGAAATCTTGAAGCTGTAGCCAAATGGGCGGGGAAGGTGGCAGACCATGGCGAAGACGGACGCGCAGACCCCGCGTGAGCGCTACCGCACCCAGGTGCGGGCCGAGGTCAAGGAACGCGCGTGGGAGCAGATCGCCGCGGCGGGGGCGTCCGCGCTCTCCCTCAACGCGATCGCCAAGCAGATGGGCATGAGCGGACCCGCCCTGTACCGCTACTTCGCCGGCCGCGACGAGCTGATCACCGAACTCATCCGGGACGCGTACCGAAGCCTCGCCGACACCGTCCACGCGGCCGCGGCGGACGGTGCCGACCTGGCCGGACTGGCACACGCCTTGCGGGACTGGGCACTTGAGGACCCCAACCGGTACTTCCTCATCTACGGCACCCCCGTCCCCGGCTATCACGCGCCCGAGGACATCACCGGCATCTCCTCCGAGATCATGGCCACCCTGCTCGACGCCTGCGCGGAGCTCGCCCCGGACGGCCCCGCGACGCCGTTCGGCACCCACCTGGAAGACCACAGGGACTGGGCCGGCGGCCACCCCGCACCGCCCGCGACCCTCCACCGGGCGCTGTCCTTCTGGACCCGGCTGCACGGCGTCCTGTCCCTGGAACTCGCGGGCCACTTCACCGGGATGGGCTTCGACCCCGCCCTGCTCTTCGCCGCCGAACTGGACGACCTGCTGGCGCAGCGCGCCTGACGTCACGCGCGGTACGACGTCCCCCCCACACCGGCGGGCGTGCGCCTCAGGTCAGGCCAGCAGCTCCGCCGTGTCGAGGTACGGCCTGCCGAGTTCCTCGGCGCCGAAGTCGATGACGTAGAGCCCGGTGGACACCCGCTCGAGGAAGCCCCACTCCCAGATCGCCGTCGCGGCCACCCCGCTGCGGGCCGCGAGCAGTGCGCAGTACGAACGGGCCAGGGCGGCGGCATCGCCTTCCAGCAACTCGGTGCACCGGTCGCGCAGCACCACCCCGAGGTCGTAGGCGGGGTCGGCGAGGAACCCGTCGGGGTCCACGAAGACGAAGCCCTGCTCCGAACCGGCCCGGGGAGCGAGGGTGCGCAGCGCGTTCCCCGCGTGCGGGTCGCCGTGGACGACGACGCAGCGGTCGAGGTCGAACGCGGCGGCCCTGCGCTCCGCGAACTCCAGCGCACGCGCCACGACACGCTCCGAACACGGCCGGCCAAGGCTCTCCCAGAGCCGCCCGACCAGCTCGCCGAGCGACCGCGCCTTCTCCGCGGTGGGATCGACCATCAGGCCCTCCGCGCGAGGCACACGCCAGGCCCGCCGCAGCAGGGCGCACAGCGCCTCCATCTGCTGCCGGGGCGGCAGCCCGAGCCGGGCCATCGGCGGCCCGAGGGCTTCCAGGGGCATCGCGTGACGTTCGACGTCGTGGGCGAGCAGCTCCGCCTACCCCTCTCCGTCCGCGAGCCGAAGGGTCCGCACCTGGCTCGCGAAGTCGCCCTCCGGCAGGGCGAGTTTGAGCACCGCGTCCCGGCCGTCATGGGTGCGCGCACGGGCCACGTACGAGGTCGTTCCCCCGGCCAGCGGAGGGCCACGCTGATCGACCACCGCCGCTCCAAGTCCGCCACGAGCGCGGGAAGCCGGCGGAGCCACGCCTCACCGGACCCTCCGAGGCTCATGGCCTTGCGGCGTACGGCGGGCTGTACCCCGACTGCGTACTCGCTCATGGCGCCGATTGTCCGCGCGGCGCCGCCCGCGTGAGACGTTGGGCGTCCGCGGCGCCGCGTCCGCGTACGACCGATGGGAAGGATCAGCGAGCCATGCCGGAACCAGTCGAGGCGCCCGTCATCCTGAGCAATGAACCGGGCTCCTTCGCGTGGCGCGTGCTCGCGGAGCGGCATCCGGCGCTGATCAAGAAGGTGCGGGACGCCTTTCCCTATGGGCCCGAGCAGCACCGCGCGCTGGACGCCCTCCTTGCGCAGGCGACGGACGGAGTCATCGAACCCCTCGGTCCCGGCGCGCATGACCGGGAGCTGTGGCAGGGGTGGGGGAGCGGCCACTTCGGCCGCTCGTGGTTCGATGTGCCCTTCCTCTGGGCGGAGAGCTACTTCTATCGCCAACTCCTCGAAGCAGTGGGGTACTTCGAGCCCGGCCCCTGGCAAGGGATCGATCCCTTCCGCCCGTTCAAGCAGGCGGAACTCCAGACCGTGGAGGCCGCGGAGGAACTCGCCGCGCTCGACCGGCCGGTGGACCCGGCGGCTCCCGACGCCGAGGACCAGGCCCTGCTCCTCGGCGCCTTGTGGGGCAATCGCGCCGATCTGGGGTTCCGCATCGGTGCGGAGGGCGACGCGGCCGATGCCGTCGACTCGGGGCTGGTGGCCGACCAGTCCGAGCTGCTGTGGTCCCTGCTGCCCGAAGGCGGCCGTGGCGCGCTGTGCCTGGTCGCGGACAACGCCGGGCGCGAGCTGCTGCCCGACCTCGTCCTCATCGACCACCTCCTGAACCGGCAGCGGATCAAGCGGGCCGTCCTGCACGTCAAGCCGTACCCGTACTACGTCTCCGACGCGACCACAGCCGACGTGATCGACTGTCTGCGCCACCTGACCGCTGCGCCCGGCGCCGCGTCCGAGGCCGGCAGGCGCCTGTGGGCGGCGATGGGCAGCGGCCGGCTCGCCGTCCGCGCCCACACCTTCTCCTGCGCGCCGCTGCCGTACGCGGACATGCCCGACGACCTGCGCCAGGAGTTCGCCGACGCCACCCTGACGCTGGTGAAGGGCGACCTGAACTACCGGCGCCTGGTCGGTGACCGGCTGTGGCCCGCGAGCACGCCGTTCGCGGAACCCACCGCGTACTTCCCCGGCCCGGTGGCCGCGCTGCGGACACTGAAGTCCGACGTGATCGTCGGCCTCGACGCGCGGACCGAGGCCGCGCTGACCGCCGAGCACGGCCAGGCATGGCGTACGAGCGGGACGCACGGCCTGATCCAGGTGCGAAGCCTCAAAGACGCTTGAGGCCGAGCCGTGCCGGCTACTCACCCCGGCCGGCAGCGTTCTCCCGCTCGGCCGCCACGATGGCGAGCAGCCCCGGAAACCGCTGCTCGACATCGGCCCTGCGCAGGGTGGCCATCCGGCTGTTGCCCCGTGACACCTGCTGGACCAGGCCTGCCTCGCGCAGCGCGCGGAAGTGGTGCGTGACCGTCGCCTTGGAGACCGGCAGTTCGAAGGAACTGCAAGTCCGCGCCGTGCCGTCGGGCGCGGCCGCCAGCTCGCGCACCACGCGGCGGCGCAACGGGTCCGCCAGCGCGGCGAGCACCGGGCCGAGCTCCATCTCCTCGACGGTCGGGTGACCTTCGTCGTCGGGCATCCGGGTTCCTTTCGATGGGCGCGGCCCCGCAGGTACGACTTGCATCGTACCTCTGGGGTCGCTAGCGTCCGACAGGTACGAATTTCGTCGTACCTAGCGCCGTCGACGTATCCATGTGCGCATCCATCGTCCATGTGCGTATCCATCGAGGAGAGACCTTCATGACTCAGCCGTTCACGCTCGTCGGCACCGCTCGCCCCAAGCCCGAACGCGCCGCGGAGCTGAAGCGGCTCCTGCTCTCGTTCGTCGAACCGACCCGGCAGGAGCCCGGCTGCCTGCAGTACCACTTCCACGAGGACCGCGACGAGCCGGGCGTCTTCGTCTTCTACGAGGCCTGGCGCTCCCAGGGCGATCTCGACGCGCACCTGGCCCTGCCCCACATGCGCGACTTCTGGGAGCGGCGGATGGAGTACCTGGAGTCCGACCTCGACATCCGCTACCTCACGATGCACAGCCCTTACTGACCGGCTGATATTGTGTTCGGCGTTCGTGTTCGACCGGATTGCCGAGGAAGTCGGGAGGTGGGGTTGATGACCGCGCTCAAGGCCACTGCCATGCGCGCCGCCCGGACCGCCCTCACGTCCCGGGTCGCGGCCTGACCTCAGCCGGATGTGCCCCGCCGGGAGCGTGAGCTCGCGGGGCGACACTCACACGAACCCACCATGAAACGGATTCGCATCCACCATGTTCACCATGCCCACCATGAGCGACGGCTGGATCACGCGCGCCGAGACCGGCGCTGACATCCCCGCCGTCCGCGACATCGTCCTCGCCGCGTTCGACACGTCCGCGGAGGCCGACCTCGTCGACGCGCTGCGCGCCGACTCGTCCTGGCTGGACGGCCTTTCCGTCGTCGCCACCGACCGGGACGGCAAGCCCGTCGGACACGCGCTGCTGACCCGCTGCCACATCGGCGACACCCCGGCCCTGTGCCTGGCCCCCGTCGCCGTGCTGCCCGAGTACCAGAAGACCGGTGCCGGGTCCGCGGCCATCCGCGCGGCGCTCCAGGCCGCCAAGGACCGGGGCGAGCGCTTCGTCACCGTCCTCGGGCACCCGGCGTACTACCCGAGGTTCGGCTTCTCCCGTGCCTCCGCCCACGGCATCGGCATCAGCATCGACGTCCCGGACGAGGCCATGATGGCCCTCGCCCTCGACGCCGCGCACCCGCTGCCCGGCGGCACCGTCCGCTACGCCGCACCGTTCGGCATCTAGCCCGATCCCGATCCCGATCCAGGGCCCGGGGGGGGGGGCGGGGGCGCGGGGGCCCCCCCCCCGCCCCGGGCTGCTTTCTGATAGTTATGTATTTTTAATTAAGCCCCCGGTCGGGAGCCCGACATATATA
>NZ_JBHYIG010000034.1:0-34655 GCF_042740015.1 Streptomyces sp. NPDC059037 | reverse complement strand
ACCCCCCCCCCCCTCCCCGCCCCGGGGCGCCGGGGGGGGGGGCCCCCCCCCCGCCCCCCCCACGGCAACTGGCATCATCGAGGAATGTCTGACTTGATCATCGCCGCCTGTGACGGAGCCGCGAAGAAGAACCCCGGACCCGCGGCCTGGGCCTGGGTGGTCGCCGACGCCGACGGCACCCCGCGGCGCTGGGCGGCAGGGCCGCTCGGCCACTCGACGAACAACGTGGCCGAACTGACCGCACTGGCCGAGCTGTTGGAGGCCACGGACCCCGCGCTCCCGCTGGAGGTCCGGATGGACAGCCAGTACGCGATGAACGCGGTCACCAAGTGGATCGCGTCCTGGAAGCGCAACGGCTGGCAGACCGCGGCGAAGAAGCCGGTCGCGAACAAGGAGCTCGTCGTACGCATCGACGCGCTCCTGCAGGGCCGCGCGGTCACGTTCCGGCATGTCGCGGCCCACCAGGTGGACGGCGACCACCTCAACGCCATCGCCGACGTGGCGGCCAGCGACGCCGCCACCTCGCAGCAGCCGGCCGGCACCGCCCACGGCGCGCAGGAGATCCCGCAGCCGCGCCCCGAGCGCATGACGGCCGCACCCCGCGCACGCAAGACCACCGCCGGACGCACCGCCAAGTCGGCCTCCGGCAAGGCGACTTCGGCCCCCGTCATCAAGGCCAAGTTCCCCGGCCGCTGCCACTGCCAGAAACCCTACGAGGCCGGCGAGAAGATCACGAAGAACGCGCACGGCTGGGGCCATGTGGAGTGCCGGGACGCCTAGGCCGTGTCCGATGGGTTGTGTGGCTGGGCCACATCACAAGCGCCGTAATGAAGTCGAGCGAACGATCAATGCCCTCAAGGGCTTTCGGGCTGTAGCCACCCGCTTCGACAAGCGAGCGTATGTCTTCCACGGCACCGTGACCGTTGCTGCCGTACTCCTCTGGCTCCGCTCATGACTCGCCGACAGTCTCTGGGTCACAATGCCCCCATGACCGATCATCAGGCCCACACTCCCGCCCGTCCGCTGCTGCGCCGCCCCCAGGACGGTGAACTCATAGACGTCGCCGGTGTCGCGCACTTCTTCCGGCTCACCAGCGAGCACACGGGCGGGCTCTTCGCCTTCGAGGAGTTCAGCCTCGCCCCCGGCACCATTGGCGCCAGGCCACACGTGCACGACGGACATGACGAGTACTTCTACGTTCTTGAGGGCGAGTTGACGCTTCACACCGGAGACGGCGAGGTGACGGTCGGCCCCGGACATCTGCTCGCCGCCACCCGCGGCACCCCACACGGCTTCCGCAACGCGGGCCCGGCCCCCGCACGCGCCCTGTGTCTCTACACCCCCGCCGGGTACGAAAACTACTTCCGCGACGTCCACGCCGCTGTGAGCGCCGGGGCCGAGGCGACCGACGAGCTGCTGGCCGAATTCCGCAGCCGTCACCGGACCAGCTCCTACGAGGTTCCCTCGGACAGGCCCTAGGGCTCGTCCGGCGGATCATGGGCCGAGCCTGGGCCGGACCCGAGGCGAGGGCCGGCCAGTGCCCTAATCGTGTTGACCGCCCCCGGCAGGCAGTGCTGGAGTCGGCACGTGGACAGCATCCCGGCCAACCGGCGGCTCTGGAACCAGATCAGCAGCGCCTACCAGCACGAGCACGACCCGCGAATCGGCGCCGCACCCCGGCTGTGGGGCATGTACTCCATCCTCGACGCGCACCTGCACGCCCTGGGCGACGTCACCGGCAAGCGCGTCCTCGAACTCGGCTGCGGCGCCGGCCAGTGGTCCAGGGCGCTCGCCGCCGAGGGCGCCGACGTGGTCGGGCTCGACCTGTCCGAAGCCCAACTCGCCGCAGCGGCCGGTGCGATGGGAGCGGCCCGCTACCCGCTGGTGCAAGGAGCCGCCGAACAACTCCCCTTCGCCGACGACAGCTTCGACCTGGTGTTCTGCGACTTCGGTGGGCTCAGCTGGGCGCCCCCGCACCTGGCCGTCCCGCAGGCCGCACGCGTCTTGGGCCGAGGCGGGCGCCTGGTGTTCAACGTCGCCAGCCCATGGTTCGAAGCCTGCTACGACGAAGCCGCCGGCCGCGTGACCACGACGCTGCAGCAGGACTACTTCGGGCTGAACGCCATCGCCGAAGACGACGGCGCGACCAGCTATCAGCTCACCTACGGCGACTGGGTCAGGGTCCTGCGCGACGCGGGTCTCATCATCGACGACCTCATCGAGCCGCGGCCCGAACTCGGAACACCCAACGGCTACAACGAGACCGACCCACCCGACTGGGCACACCGCTGGCCGGCGGAACTGCTCTGGGTAACCCACAAACCATAAGTTCCGCCGCGCCGAGACGTGAAGGCATCCTCTCGCCGGGGCTGAGATGTCACCGACCGGTAGATGTCGCCGCGCTCGAGCATGCCGGGCAGCGCCTTGTTCGCCACGTCGACGGCCGGATACACCATGCTCATCGCCTCCTGCGTGCTCCGGGCATCGGTCTCGGTGATCTGCTTCGGCCGGGCGTCCGGGTCGACCGCTCCCGGCCCGTAGTAGACGAGGTCGATGGTCCCGTACCGCTCGGCGATGGCGTGCCGCCCGTCCCGTCGCCGTGCCCGCCCTGACCGAAGAGCAGCTCGCCGAGGTCATGCGCAGGTAAGCGGCCGCTGGCCAGATCCTTGCGGTGCATGGCCGTCTGGCCGCTGATGTTGGTCCGGGGCGCGGCGGAGGATCGATGGCATGAAGATTCTCTGGGTGTTCGCCCATCCCGAAGGCCGGTCCCTCAACGGGGCGTTGCGTGACGACGGCGTACAGGCGTTGCGTGAGCTCGGGCACGAGGTCCGCGAGTCCGATCTGTACGCCATGCGGTGGAAGCCCGTGGTGGACGTCGACGACTTTCATCGGGAGTCGATGGAGCGGCTGCTGGTCGGTGCCGAGCAGGAACATGCCCATGCGGCAGGGAAGTTGAGCGAGGACATCGTGGGCGAGCAGGAGAAGATCGCCTGGGCCGACGCGCTGGTGTTCCAGTTTCCGCTCTGGTGGTTCGGGCCGCCCGCCATCCTCAAGGGGTGGTTCGACCGGGTGCTCGTGCAGGGCTTCGCCTTCGGGCTCCAGGACGATGCGGGGCGGACCCTGCGGTACGGGGACGGCGGGCTCGCCGGGAAGCGTGCCCTGGTCGTCACCTCGGTCGGTGCGCGGGAGTCGGGGTTCGGGCCGCGCGGCGTCCATGGGCAGGTGGACGAGGTCCTCTTCCCGCTGCTGCACGGCGTCTTCTGGTACACGGGGATGGCCGCGCTCCCGCCGTACGTCGTCTACGGCGCCGACCGTCTCGACGCCGCCGGCTACCGCGCCCGCACCGCCGAACTGCGCGACCGGCTCAGCGAGTTGCCCGTCACCGCCCCGCTGCCGTACCGCCACGAGCACGGCGGCGACTACGACGACGATCTCGTCCTGCGTCCGGAGGTGGCCCCGGAGCTGACCGGCGTCGCGGCGCACCGTTCGGGGCGGGCCGAGCAGGCCACATAGGCCGAGCAGGCGCCCGTATCGGGAGGCGCCTGAGGCCCGCGCACCCTGACGACGGGCGGGCGTGGAGGGCGTCGTAGGGTCGGTGCATGACCCGCTTCGAGGCAGTCACCCGTATCGCCGCGCCGCCAGAGCTCGTCTTCGACATCTCGCTGGACGTCGATGTGCACACCGCGTCGATGGCCGCGTCCGGGGAGCAGGTCATCGGCGGGGTCGCGGCCGGCGGCATGCGGCTGGGGGAGTCCGTGACCTGGGAGGCAAGGCACTTCGGCGTGCGGTGGCGGATGACGTCCCGGATCACCGCCTTCGACCGGCCGGGACACTTCGTCGACGAGCAGGTGTCAGGGCCTTTCAAACGCTGGCACCACGCCCACCACTTCGAGCCGGACGGGCAGGGCGGCACGGTGATGCGTGACGTCATCGACTTCGCCGCACCGCTCGGCCCGCTGGGCGCCGTGGCCGAGTGGGCCGTGCTCAACCGCTATATGCCGCGTCTCATCCGGACCCGTAACGGCCATGTCAAGGCGGCCGCGGAGGCGGCCCGGTCGTGACCGGGGCGCGGGACCAACCCGAGGACACCTCCGCCGCGTTGACGGACGGCGACCTCGACGACGACAACGCCCTGTGTCGCGTTGCCTCAGCACCGTCCCGGCAAAGGCGGCCGTGGCCCCCCCGCACCGACCAGGGCTGACCGGCGCCGACCCGCGAGAGGAAGCAGCCCGATGGACGCCCCCGCTCCGCTGACGGACGACGACCTCGACGGGATCGAGGAGATCGCCGCGGCCGCGACTCCCGGGCCGTGGCACATGCGTCAGCTCGACGACGACCACGCCATGAGCCTCGTCGCCGTCAGCACCGTCCCCGACACCGGACGCGGCGAGCGATGGCCCGGTTTCGACCACGGTGAGATCGTCGCCGCCACCCTCGTTCAGCAGCCGCGCTACGTCGATGCGGCGGACGGACGCTGGGACGAGAACGCCCGGTTCATCGCACGCGCCCGCCAAGACGTCCCCCGCCTCGTCGCCGAGGTCCGCCGCCTTCGCCGACTGCTCGAAGCCGACGGCCGCCGACAGGGCGACGGCCCGTGCGGCGACTCCTGATCACACGCCCACCGGCACCGCACTGCGCGGATCCCCCTGCGCCACGTCCCGCGCGACCTCCCGGGCCGTCCGGGTGAACGCCTCGATCGCCCCCGTGTCGTCGCCCGCGCGCCACACCATGCCGTAGCCGACCGGCTCCGCGTCGGTGAAGGGGACGTACGCGACACCAGGTCGCGCGTAGTACGTCCCGGTGTGCGCGGGGGCGAGCAGCGCGCCCTTGCCGGCCGCGGCCAGCATCAGGGCCTCCTGCATGTTGGTCACGCCGGGGCCGCGGGCGATCGGGCGGCCGAGCGGCGTGTGGGACGGGACATGGTGTTCCAGCCAGTAGTCGGGCACATCGCCCGCGATCGTCAGCAGCGTCACGTCCGCCAGATCCTCGGGCGACACCGCATCCCGCCCGGCCAGCGGATGGCCCGCGGCGATCGCGAGGACACGCTCCTCCGCGAGCAGCGCGGGACCGGCGCCCAGGTCCGCCTCCTGGACCGGGAACTCCGTGAGCTGGACGTCGAATTCGCCGTTGCGCAGCTGCCCGTAGGGATCGGAGAGCGGCACCTCGCAGATCTCCACAGCGAGACCGGGGTGGCTCGCGCGCAGCGCCTCCGTCGCCTTCAGCACGATCTCGCCGGTCAGCGGGTTGGAGAAGCCCACGTGCAGCACGCTCTCGATGCCGCGCGCGGTGGCGGCGGCCCGTTCGAGGGCGGCCGCGATGGCCCGGTGGTGCGGTTCGAGGTCGGCGCGCAGCTGCCGGCCGAGCGAGGTGAGGGCGACGCGGCGGCTCGTACGGATGAACAGCGGGGCGCCGACGCGGCGTTCGAGGCGCTGGACCAGCTGGCTGACCCGCGCGCGCGAGAGCCGCATGCGGTCGGCCGTGCGGCCGAAGTGCAACTCGTCGGCGAGCAGCAGAAAGCACTCCAGTTCATCGCGTTCCATCGGCGTTCCCCCAGGTGGATCGGATCGGTAAGCCTGGTTGAACGAACGTTGCGATCTTCGCCGTTGTTCCGCCGTGCGCCTTGATCGAGGGTGAGTGAGCCGACAACGAACCGTCACCGTCGGCCAATTGGCAGAAGAACAACAGAGGACATCGCGATGAGTATGCAGAGAGAGTCAGCCGCCCTGAAGCCCCGGGAGTGGGTCGTCCTGCTCGTCCTGTGCGGCGCGATCTTCCTGGAGGGCATCGATGTGGCCATGCTCAATGTGGCCCTGCCGTCCATCCGCGCCGACCTGGGCCTGTCCACCGGAGACCTGCAGTGGGTCATGAGCGCCTACGTCCTCGGCTACGGCGGCTTCATGCTGCTCGGCGGCCGGGCGGCGGACCTCTTCGGGCGCCGCCAGATGTTCGTCCTGTGGCTCACCGTCTTCCTGCTCTTCTCGGGCCTTGGCGGTTTCGCCACCGAGGGCTGGATGCTGATCGTCGCCCGCTTCGTCACCGGGGTCGCGGCCGCCTTCATGACCCCCGCGGGCCTCTCCATCATCACCACCGGCTTCGAGGAGGGACCGCGGCGCAACAAGGCCCTGCTCTTCTACTCCGGCACCGCAGCGGGCGGCTTCTCGATCGGCCTGGTCATCGGCGGTCTGCTGGCCTCGGTCGGCTGGCGCTGGGTCTTCTTCGCCCCCGTCGTGCTCTCCGCGGTGATCCTGTTCGCCGCGCTCGCCTTCGTGCCCGAGTCGCCGCGCCCCGACCGCACCGGGCAGGGCGTCGACCTGGCGGGCGGCGTCACCGTCACGGCCGCCATCGTGCTGCTCGTCCTCGGCGTGGAGCGCGCATCCCACACGAGCCTCGCCGCCACCCTCACCACGCTCGCCGCAGGTCTCGCGCTCCTCGGAGCCTTCGTCGCCGTCGAGCGCCGTTCCGCATCGCCGCTGGTCCGCCTCGGCATCTTCCGCAGCGGCGCGCTCGTCCGCGCCAATCTCGCCGGGCTGCTCTTCGCCGGGGGCTTCTTCGGATTCCAGTTCCTGGTCGTCCTCTACCTCCAGGAGCTGCGCGGCTGGTCCATTCTCGAGACCAGCTTCGCGATGATCGTCATCGGCGTCGACGCGGTGCTCTCGCCCACCCTCACGCCCAAGCTCGTCGAGCGCTTCGGCAACGCCCGGGTGATCTTCGGCGGTCTGCTCCTCGCGGCGCTCGCGTACGCCCTGTTCCTGCCGGTCGGCGCGGACTGGACGTACCTGGCGATGTTCCCGAGCCTGATCATCCTCAGCCTCGGCTTCGCCCTGGCCTACGGTCCGCTCACCATCGTCGCCACCGAGGGCGTCAAGGAGGAGGAGCAGGGCCTGGCGGGCGGACTCCTCTACACCTCCTTCCAGTTCGGCGCGGCGCTCGGCCTCTCCGCGGTCACCGCCGTCAACGTCGCCGCCACCGCCTCGTCCGCACCGGCGGACCTCCTCGACGGCTACCGCGCCGCCCTGTGGGTCCCGCTCGCCGCGGTCCTGCTTGCCGCGCTGATCGCCGCCTTCGGACTCCGCTCACGGGCGGGCAGGGTGACCGCGGCCGGCACACCCGCCGAGGACCGCTCCGACCTTCCCGCAACGCACTGATCGCCCCATGGCCCGCCGGATCCGGATTGAGGACGACGCTCTGCTCCCGGTGGCCCGACGGCCGCCCGGAGCAGAGCGGTTGGCGGTGTCGGACGGTCAGGGAGTGGTCAGTTCGTAGAAGCCCCTGCCGAACGTGGCCGCCACCAGACGGTGGTTCCCGGCGTCGTACTCGATGTCGTCCACCGGCACCGCGGGCATGCCACGGCCGAGGCGCGACCAGTGGTCCCCCTTGCCGCCGGAGGTGAAGACGCCCTGGTCGGTGCCGATGTGGAGCTTGCCGCCCCGGGCGATGACGAGGTCGTTGACCGGGGCGTCCGGCAGATTGCCCGACAGGTCCTTCCAGTGCTCGCCGCCGTCCGTGCTGCCGTATACGTGGGGCGTGGCCGAGCCCGCGCGGTAGGCGGAGTGGGTGGTGTAGACGCGGTCGGGGTCGTGCGGGTCGACGACGACGCGGGTCACCCAGGGGCGGTCCTGGGCGAGTTTCGTCCAGTGCGCGCCGGCGTCCTTGGTGACCCAGACGCGGCCGTCGTCCGTGCCGACGTAGACGGTGCGGCCGTCCGCGGCCGGGGCGATCGAGGTGATCGTGCCGTAGTTGGTGTAGATCGGGTCGGGGCCCGGACCGCCGGACAGGTCGGGGCTGATGGCCTGCCAGGTGGCGCCGCCGTCCGTGGAGCGGTTGAGCACCTCTGCGCCGTAGTAGAGGACTTTGGGGTTGCGAGGGTCGAAGACGACCGGGGTGAACCAGTTGCGGCGCAGATACGTCGTCTTGTCGGCAAAGTACGTGAGCGTGTCGCCGCCGTCCGCCGAGCTGAAGCAATTCCCGTACTGGTAGCAGGCGTAGACGTTGTTCAGGTCGGTCGGGTTGATCAGGTTCTCCTCGCCGTCACCGCCGAGGTACTCGTTGAAGCCGTCGCCGCCCCAGGAACGTATCGAGCCGTTGTCCTGTGCGCCTCCGGAGATCCGCGAGGTGTCCTGCGGCGATATGGCCGCGCTGTAGAGCTGGGTGTACGGCTCGTGGCGGGCCTTGATCCAGCCGCCGTCGCCGTTCGCGTCGGAGCGGTAGACGCCGCCGTCGTTGCCCAGGTAGACGCGGCCGGGGTGGCGCGGGTCCCAGACCATCGCGTGCTGGTCGACGTGGATGCTGGTGTCGTCGGCCGTCCAGGTGGCGGCGCCGTCCTTCGACGTCATCAGCGGTACTCCGGCGACCTGCACATGCCCGGCGTCGCGCGGATCGGTCCAGATCTTCCCGAACCACCAGCCGAACGTGGACTGCGAATCGGTGAGCTTCTTGTCGGCGGGTGTCCGCTTCCAGGTGTCGCCCGCGTCCGTCGAGGCGTAGAAGCCCTCGAAGGGTCCTTCCGTCTTGTTGACGATGGCGTACGCCCGGTCGCCCGCGACGGCGAGACCGATCCGGCCGACGCCCGGGCCCTGCGCGGGAAGGCCGCCGCCGAGCCGCTGCCAGGTCCTGCCGTCGTCGCCCGACCGGAAGACGCCGGAGCCCTCGCCGCCGTAGGTGCGGCGTTCGGGCGTGCGGCGGTGGTCCCACAGGACGGCGTACAGCTTTCCGCCCTGGACGATGATCTCGGTGGCGCCGGTGAACTCGTTGGCGCCGGACAGGATCCGCTGCCAGGTCCTGCCGCCGTTCTCCGAGCGGTAGACGCCGCGGTCGCCGCCGCCGTTGTAGAGCGAACCGGCCGCCGCCACGTAGACGCGGCGCGGGTTGTCGGGGTCCACGGTGATCGCGCTGATCGCGCCGGAGTCCCGCAGCCCGGACGGCGTCCAGTGCCTGCCGCCGTCGGTGCTGCGGTAGAGGCCTGTTCCTTCGTACGTGATGCTGCCGCCACCGGGGTTGGGCTCGCCGGTACCGGCGTACAGGGTGCCGTCGGGTGCGGTGGCGACCGCGCCCATCGACTGCGTCCAGTCGTCGGGCCAGGCGGACTTGAAGGTCTGCCCGGCGTCCGTGCTGCGCCAGACGCCACCGCTGGCCGCGGCGGCGTACAGCGTGTCCGCGCGCTTCGGGTCGAGGGCGAGGGAGACGATGCGCCCGCCGATGTTCGTCGGCCCGACGGACTTCCACCGGCCGCCGGTGGTGGGCAGTTGACGCGCCTGCGCTGCGGCGTCCTCGTGCGCGTGGCGCGGAATCGACTCTCCGGGGACCGTCTTCTGCAGGTAGCGGTACTCGGCGGGCGCGGCAGGACCGCGTACCGGGCGGTAGACGTCCCCCGGTGGCGTGGGGCCCGCGGCGGCCGGAGCCGTGAACACGAGCACGCCCGCGAGCGGGGCGAGGACCAGGTGAAGCAGGCGTCTGCGACGCATGGACTCCCTCTCCTTCGTCATGGCCATATCAAGCCGTGACCCTATGAGAGGGGGAGAGGGGCCAATAGGTCGCAAGTCGGCCTTTGCGAGGGGGGATCGAAGGCGGCGCCGGGCGCGCCCCGCTCAGTGCTGCGCCGGCCCGAACCGGCGGCGGTACGCGGAGGGCGTGAGGCCCGTCTCGCGGCGCATCAGGGCACGCAGATTGGCGGTGCTCCCAAGGCCGCTGCGGCGGGCGACCACGTCGAATCCGGTCACCCCCCGCTCGATCAACCGGCAGGCCAGCGTGAGGCGTTCGCCGGTGAGCCACGCGAGGGGCGTGGTGCCCAGCTGGGCCTGGAAGCGGCGGTGCAGCGTCGCCGGGCTCAGCGCGGCGCGCGCCGCGAGATCGGGCACGGAGAGCGGTGAGTCGAGCCGCTCCTGCGCCCAGGCGAGCACCGGGGCGAGGGACTCGTCCCGCACGTCCGGTACCGGCCGCTCCACGAACTGCCGCTGGCCGCCGTCCCGGTGGGCGGCGAACACCAGGCGCCGGCTCACCGCGTTGGCGACCTCGGCGCCGTGGTCCCTGCGGACCACGTGCAGCCCGAGGTCGAGGGCGGCGGCGCTGCCCGCGGCGGTGAGGATGTCGCCGTCGTCGACGAAGAGCACATCCGGTTCGAGCCGTACGCCGGGGAAGCGGGCCCGGAAGGAGTCGGCCCACTGCCAGTGCGCGGTGGCCCGGCGCCCTTCGAGCACCCCGGCCTCGGCCAGGGTGAAGGCGCCGCTGCAGAACCCGACGAGCCGGGCCCCGCGGGCGTGTGCCCGGCGGACGGCGTCGAGGACGGCCGGGCGCCGTGGCACCTCGACGTCGGGCCGGTTGGGCACGATCAGGGTGTCCGCCGAGTCGGCCGCCTCAAGGCCCGCGACGCCGGTGAGCGTAAAGAACCCGTCCCGCATCAGGGTGCGGGGCTCGGGCGAGCAGAGCGAGAACTCGTACAAGTCACGCCCGAGTTCGGGCCTGCGCAGTCCGAACACCTCGGTGGCGCAGCCGAGTTCGAAGGGATTGGAGTTGGCATCGACGATCACGACGACGCGATGCAGCGGCCCGCGACGACCACCACCATCACCATCACCCTGAGAGGATCCTTGCGCCATGAGCTATTTCTACCACTCGCCTGATCGCGGCCGGACGGCGGAAGGTGGAGCCATGAGCAACAACGAACCCATCGCCCTGACCAAGGCCCTGGCCTCCTTCGACGCCCTGTGGAGCCCGCGCATCGTCACCCAGGTCAACGACTACGACGTACGCGTGGCCAAGGTCGAGGGAGAGCACCTCTGGCACGTCCACGACGACACCGACGAGTTCTTCCTCGTCCTCGACGGCGAACTGCGCATCTCCCTGCGCGAGCCGACCGGCGAACGCACGGTCACCCTCCCCAAGGGTTCGGTCTTCACCGTCCCGCGCGGCACCGAACACAAGCCGTCCGCGCCGTCCGGCGCCGCGATCCTCCTCCTCGAACCCGCCGGCACCTCGACGGTCGGCGACCGCCACGAGGACATCCCGGACCACGTCGACGCGACGACGGGGCACCGCCTCACACCGTAGGCGGACTCAGGCGCCCACG
This sequence comes from Streptomyces sp. NPDC059037, assembly GCF_042740015.1. Classification (NCBI taxonomy): domain Bacteria; kingdom Bacillati; phylum Actinomycetota; class Actinomycetes; order Kitasatosporales; family Streptomycetaceae; genus Streptomyces; species Streptomyces sp. NPDC059037. The sequence goes on along the minus strand of NZ_JBHYIG010000034.1, from coordinate 23,593 downwards.
GTCCCGTCGACTCCCTCGCGCAGAAAGTCCGCGTGCCCGTTGTGGCGGCCGTACTCCACCAGGACGTGCACCATCACCATCCGCAGCGACACCTCTTCGCCCCACCGCGGCTGATACCCGGCCAGGTCCAGGGAGTCGGCCTGCCGCTCGATGCGGCGCGAGTTCTCCACCTCCGCTTCCCAGGCGGCGAACGCCTCGGCCCTGGTCGACGCGCTCGCGTCGTACGCCGCCTGGAAGTCGATCTTTTGGGACCAGACCATGGGCGCGTCATTGTCCTCGAACGGCCGCCGGAACCAGGCGCGTTCCACCTCGGCCATGTGCCGCACGAGCCCGAGCAGCGACAGCGTCGACGGCGGCATCGACTGCTGCCGCAGCTCCTCGTCGCCGAGCCCTTCGCACTTCATGGCGAGGGTCGCCCGCTGATAGTCGAGAAACCCCCGCAACGTCTCACGCTCGGTGCCGAGGCTGGGCGGGTCTGCTCGGTTGTCGCTGGGCATGGGTCTTGCTCCTCGTCTCGGCTCGGCTCGCATCGCGGGGACTCGCGTCCCCTTGACCGTATCCAGCAGGCCATCGGCGCGGTATGCCGGGAGTTGACCCGTCAACCTTGAGAGAGCGAGGCCGTCATGTTGTGGACCGCCGCCTTCTGGAAGGCCACCGCTGAACGCGCGATCCGGACCTTCGCGCAGTCACTCGCCGCCGTGCTCGCCGTCGGGGCGACCACTCTTCTGGACGCCGACTGGCAGACGGCGCTCGCCACCGCCGGGCTGGCGACGCTCCTCGCCGTCCTCACGGCCGTCGGCGCCGCGAAGGTGGGGACCGGTGGGCCCGGTATCACGGAGACTCCGACCGTCCGGAAGGGTGCGACCGCGCCCTGACGTGGGCGGGGAGCGGCCAGTCCTCTTGTGCCAGGGTCGCTGTCAGACGTTCCCCTTCGAGCGTCACCTGTACGTCCATGCCGCGGGCCACGGCCTCCGTGAAGGCGGCGGGAGCGAGGTCGTCCAGGAGGAAGACCGTGTGCAGGGTGAACGGGCGGCGGTCGGCGTCCGGTTCGCCGTCCGCGTCCAGCCGGAAGTTGGCCTGCCAGGCGGCCTGACAGAGCACGGAGACGAGGAGTCCGAGGAAGTCGCCTTCGTGCAGGGCGTCGGCGTGGTCGATCAGGACGGCCAGGTCCTTCGTGTCGCTTCCGTGGCCGTGCCAGTCGTGCAGGCAGTCCACCAGTGCGTCCCAGTTGTGGCCGAAGTAGCCGGGGAAGGCCAACTCCCGGGCGAAGGCGGCGAAGAGGGCTTGCGGGTCCAGCAACTCCCGGCCGTCCAGGCGGAACACGCGGCCACCGTGGAGGTGGAGTTCGTCGGCCTCGGCACTCAGCCATGGGTCGTCATGGCGCGTGAAGACGACCCAGGGCGGGCGGCGTTCGGTGAGGGTGGGGGTCACGGGCTATGCCTCCGTAAGCAGTCGCCCCGCCTCCACCCGCACCCGCTCGCCCCGGAACCGCTGCCGCAGCCTGCGGTCGTGGGACACCACGACCAGCGTGCCCCGGTACTCCGCGAGCGCCTCGTCGAGCTCCTCGACCAGCGCGGGGGAGAGGTGGTTCGTCGGCTCGTCCAGGAGGAGGAGTTCGGGCTGCGGGGCGAGCACACAGGCCAGCGCGAGGCGCGCGGCCTCGCCGCCGGAGAGGGAGCCGAGGGCACGCGAACGCTCCAGATGCGGTACGCCGAGCCCGTGCAGCGCGGCCTCCAGGCGGGCGTCGGCGCGGTAGCCGTCACGGGCCTCGAACGCGGCGAGGAGATCCCCGTACGCGGCGAGGCCGTCCGCTCCCGCCGAGCCGAGCGCGGCCTCCGCCGCGCCGATCCGCCGCTCCAGATCCCGCAGTTCGGCCAGCGCGTCGTCCACCGCGTCCTGCACGGTGGCGTGCGGCGGAAGGCGCAGCGTCTGGGCGAGATAGCCGGTGCCACCGTCGGACACCACGGCCACCTCGCCGTCGGCGGGCGCGTGCTCGCCCGCCATCAGACGGAGCAGCGTCGACTTGCCCGAGCCGTTCTCGCCGATGACACACGCCTTCTCGCCGGGGCGCACCGAAAGCGAGACCCGTTCCAGGACGGGCCGTTCCGGATAGCCGTACGACACGTCGCGCAGGACGAGTTGACTCACGGTGTGCGCATCCCCCTCGGCTCAGGCGGGCTGACCGAACAGCTCCCGCAGTACATCCTCCATCGTGACCATCCCGGCCAGTCTGCCGTCCGAACCGAGCACCGCCGCCACATGGGTGCGGCTGCCGCGCATCGCGGTCAGCACGTCGTCCAGCGGCGTGGACTCCCGCACCTGCGCGATCTTCCGCATGTCCGGCACCCGGAACGGCAGATCGCGCGGCGCCCGGTCGAGCGCGTCCTTGACGTGCAGATAGCCGACGATGCGGCGGCCGTCGTCCACGACGGGGAAGCGGGAGAACCCGGACTCCGCCGAGAGCCGCTCCAACTGCTCCGGTGTCACGCCCACACGCGCGTACACCACCCGCTCCAGCGGGAGCACGACGTCCCGGACCGGGCGGCGGCCCAGTTCGAGGGCGTCGTGCAGCCGCTCCTGGGCACGGTCGTCGAGCAGACCCGCGTCACCGGAGTCCTTGACCATGCGGGCCAGCTCGTCGTCAGAGAACGTCGCGGCGACCTCGTCCTTCACCTCGACCCTGAGCAGTTTCAGGAGGCCGTTGGCGAACGCGTTGATCGCGAAGATCACCGGGCGCAGCGCGCGGGCCAGCGCGACCAGCGGCGGGCCGAGCAGCAGCGCCGAGCGCACCGGCTCGGCGAGCGCGATGTTCTTGGGGATCATCTCGCCGAGCAGCATGTGCAGATACGTCGCCAGGGCGAGCGCGATGACGAACGAGATCGGGTGGACCAGACCGTGCGGCACGCCGACCGCGTCGAACAGCGGCTCAAGGAGATGCGCGATCGCGGGCTCGGCGACGATGCCGAGCACCAGGGTGCACAGCGTGATGCCGAGCTGGGCCGCCGCAAGCAGCGCCGACACGTGCTGCAGACCCCACAGCACGCTCTTGGCACGCCGGTCGCCGTCCTCGGCGTACGGCTCGATCTGGCTCCTGCGTACGGAGATGAGCGCGAACTCGGCGCCCACGAAGAAGGCGTTGACGACGAGCGTCGCCAGGCCGATCAGCAACTGGACGGCGGTCATCGCTCCTCCTCCTGGTGGTCGTCGTGCAGGGGCGCGTGCAGCAGGACGCGGGCGGCGCGGCGGCCGCGGGCGTCCACGACGTCGAGCAGCCAGCCGCCCACCTCGACGCTGTCGCCCTCGGCCGGGATGCGGCCGAGCTCGGTGGCGACCAGGCCTGCGAGCGTCTCGTACGGTCCGTCCGGTACGCGCAGGCCGACGCGGGCCAGCTGGTCGGTGCGGGCCGAGCCGTCGGCGGAGTAGAGCGTCCGGCCTGCGTCGTCGGTGCCCGCTGGGGCGATGTCGGGCGTCTCGTGCGGATCGTGCTCGTCCCGCACCTCGCCGACGACCTCCTCGACGATGTCCTCCAGGGTCGCGACCCCGGCGGTGCCGCCGTACTCGTCGATGACCACGGCCATCGTGCGCTTGCCGGAGAGCCGGTCAAGAAGCCGGTCGACGGTCAGCGACTCCGGTACGAGCAGCGGCTCGCGCATCAGCTCGGCGACGGGGAAGCGGGCCCTGCGCTCGGCCGGTATCGCCAGGACGTCCTTGATGTGCGCGACACCGACGACCGAGTCGAGGTTGCCGCGGTAGACGGGGAAGCGGGACAGGCCCGTCGCGCGCGTCGCGTTCGCGACGTCCTCGCAGGTCGCGAGGGCGTCGAGGGCGATGACCTGCACGCGCGGCGTCATCACGTTCTCCGCGGAGAGATCGGCGAGGTTCAGGGTGCGCACGAACAGCTCGGCGGTGTCCGCCTCCAGGGCGCCCTCCTTGGCGGAGTGCCGGGCGAGCGCCACCAGCTCCTTGGGGCTGCGCGCGCTGGCCAGCTCCTCGGTGGGCTGGATGCCGAAACGGCGTACGGAGTGGTTCGCCGTGTTGTTCAGATGCGCGATGAAGGGGCGGAACGCGGCGCTGAACAGGCGCTGCGGAGTCGCCACCCGCTTGGCGACGGCCAGCGGCGAGGAGATCGCCCAGTTCTTGGGCACCAGCTCGCCGACGACCATCAGGAAGACCGTCGACAGGGCCGTGCCGATGACCAGGGCCACCGACGAGGCCACCGACTCCGAGATGCCCATGGAGCGCAGCGGGCCCGCGATGAGCTTGGCGATGGAGGGCTCGGAGAGCATGCCGACCACCAGGTTGGTGACGGTGATGCCGAGCTGCGCCCCGGAGAGCTGGAAGGTGAGGTTCTTGACGGCCTTGAGGGCGCCCGCGGCGCCGCGCTCGCCCCGTTCGGCCGCTCGTTCCAGTTCGCTGCGCTCGACCGTGGTGAGGGAGAACTCCGCCGCCACGAAGACGCCGCACGCCAGCGAAAGCAGCACCGCCACGAGGAGCAGGAGCACTTCGGTCATCGGGTCACCTCCGTCCCATGATCGGACAGGGACCGGGGGAATGCGCGATGTCGGGTACTGGGAGGCTCGCCCATGGGCGGACGCTCACACCTTTCCGTTTGAATCTCAGTTGAATCGAGTGGTCCGTACATAGTAAAGGACCAGCAAAGTCCGCTCGTGCGGGCGTCCGCGGACCGGGACCTAGAGGTGCTTCACCCAGCGGCTCCACTGCGGCTCGGGCGCGTACCCGGCGGCGCGCCAGGCGTGCTGCGCGAGCTCGTTGCGGTCAAGGACCATCGCGTCGCCGCGGCGCCCGCCAAGTCCCAGGAAGCGCTCCTCGGCCGCGGCGAGCAGCGCCGAGCCGACGCCCTGACGCCGCTGGTCCGGGTGCACGGCGAGGCGGTAGAGGTGACAGCGCCAGCCGTCGAAACCGGCTATCGCGGTGCCGGCGACGACGCCGTCGCGCTCGGCGATGAGCAGGGCCTCGGGGTCGCGCTCGACGAGCCGGGCCACTCCGGCCCGGTCGTCGCTGATGCTCGTTCCCTCCGCGGCCTCGCGCCAGAACCGCAGAACGGTGTCGATGTCGGACGGGGTCGCACAGCGGATGTGCAGATCACTCATGGGGAGATGCAATCAGTGCGCCGGGCGTTCTGGCGACCGGTTTCCGTGCCTGGGAGCGACGCGACGAGCGACGTGCCGTGCGACGCGGTCCGTGTCAGGGCGAAAGGCCGACGAGCCTGCCGCTGTCGTTCCACAGCGCCTGCGCCACCTCGTCCCTGCGGGCCAGATCGGACGGGTCCGGCCAGCTGAGCCGTGCGCGCCGCAGGGCGACGATTACGCGTCCGGGCGGGGCCGGCACACCGCCGCCGGCCAGGTCGGCCAAGGTGTTCGCGGCGTCGGGGCGGCTGTTGAGATCGCGGCTGAACCTGCGCAGCGGCCGGCCGACGACCGGAGTGCCGAGCAGCGCCCAGGCCGTACGCAGCGGGAACGACAGCTGCTTGGCCAGGCCTGTCCCGAAGACCTGCCCGGGATCGTAGGCGACGACGGTGCGGCGACCGTTGCGGAAGCCGGGGTGATCGGACAGCGATCGTGCGGTGAGCACGGCGCACAGCTTGGACGCGGTGTACGCGTGCTCGCCCGCCTTGCGCGGCTTGGCGTCGAGGCCGGGGTCCCGGTCGGGGTGCGCGAGCAGCTCGGCGTCGGCGTGCCGGGGCGGCGTCAGACCGGCGTGGTTGGCGGGGTCGTAGGTGCCGCTCGTGGTCAGCACCACGGTCGCCGTGTCCGCGAGTGCCGGGAGCAGCAGGCGCAGCAACAGGTGGTGCGCGAGGTGATTGACGGCGAAGGTCGTCTCGAAGCCGTCGACCGTGCGACGGGTGACGTCGGGCAGGACCACTCCGGCGTTGAGCACCAAGGCGTCGACGGGGGTGTCGCCGAGCCGTTCGAGGACCGTCGTCGCGAAGGCGCGCACCGAGGCGAGGTCCGCCAGGTCGAGCGGGATCCGGTCGCCCACCGCCGGGATCCGACCGTCGACGGCCGTCGTCCGGCGTGCGCCCAGGATCAGCCGTACGTCGCCCGATCGCGTGAGACGCTCGGCCGCGATCGCTCCGAAGCCGGACGTGCCGCCGGTCATCACCATCGTGGACACGCTGCCCCCTCGGAAACCGCCGGACCGGGACGCCGTCCAGCCTAGTGAAGGGCCCGCGATGTGGCTCCCGTCGCGGGGCCACGTCAGGGCGGGTTCGCGGCGTCCACCCCTGGGGGGCCAAGTAACGTACGGCGACGCCGAGGTACGAGAACCGACGCGCGGAGCAGCGCGCCGCGGGCGAAGGAGTGCAGCGATGGGCACGGCGGCGAATCCTCCCGCCGAGGGAGAGCTGACCAGGCGGCTCGGGGTGCCGGACGCGGTGGTGATCGGCCTGGGCTCGATGATCGGCGCGGGCATCTTCGCCGCGCTCGCACCGGCGGCCGGGGCGGCCGGATCCGGGCTCCTGACGGCGCTCGCCGTCGCCGCGGTGGTGGCCTACTGCAACGCCACATCCTCCGCACGGCTCGCCGCCCGCTACCCGGCGTCCGGCGGCACCTACGTCTACGGCCGCGAGCGCCTTGGTGACTTCTGGGGGTATCTCGCCGGCTGGGGCTTCGTGGTCGGCAAGACCGCTTCCTGCGCGGCGATGGCGCTGACCGTGGGGTCGTACGCCTGGCCCGCCCAGGCCCACGCGGTGGCGGTGGCCGCGGTGGTGGCGCTGACCGCGGTCAACTACACCGGCATCCAGAAGACCGCCTGGCTCACGCGTGCCGTCGTCGCCGTCGTCCTCGCCGTGCTCGCCGCAGTCGTGGTCGTCTGCCTGACCGGCGTCGGCGCCGACACCTCGCACCTGGAGTGGGGACCGGACGCCTCCTGGACCGGGGTGCTGCAGGCCGCCGGGCTGCTGTTCTTCGCCTTCGCCGGGTACGCGCGCATCGCCACCCTCGGCGAGGAGGTCCGCGACCCGGCGCGCACCATTCCGAGGGCGATCCCGCTCGCCCTCGGCATCACTCTCATCGTGTACGCGGCCGTCGCTGTCGCCGTCCTGAGCGTCCTCGGAGCCGGGCGGCTCGCGGAGTCGGGCGCACCGCTGTCGGACGCGGTGCGGGCCGCCGGTGCGACATGGCTGACGCCGCTGGTCCGCGTGGGAGCGGCCGTCGCCGCACTGGGCTCGCTGCTCGCGCTGATCCTCGGAGTCTCCCGCACCACACTGGCCATGGCCCGTGACCGTCATCTCCCGTACGTCCTGTCCGCCGTGCACCCGCGCTTCAAGGTGCCGCACCGCGCCGAACTCGCGGTCGGCGCGGTCGTCGCCGTCCTGGCGGCCACGGTCGACGTACGCGGGGCGATCGGCTTCTCCTCCTTCGGCGTACTGGCCTACTACGCCATCGCCAACGCCTCCGCGCTCACCCTCACTTCAGCGGAGGGCCGCCCGCCTCGGGCCATCCCGGTCCTCGGCCTGACCGGCTGCCTGCTGCTCACGTTCACCCTGCCCGCGGCGTCGGTCACTTGGGGCGCGGCGGTCTTGTCCCTGGGAGCCGCGGCCTACGGCATCCGCCGCGCCGTGGCGGCCCGAGGGGCGTGATGCCACGAGGCGCGCAGGCACATCGTGGTCCAGCAGGGACGTCACGTACTCGATGGCCTCCGCACGAGACAACACCGGCAGCCGCTGCCGCAGGACCCGCACAGCATGCAGGCGCCCACGCCCGGCGGCGACTTGCGCACGAACTCCTCGGCAAGCTCATGCTCCTCGGCATCCACCACGGCCATCCGCAGCGCGTCCCCCGCGGCCAACAGCTTTGAAGGCGACGAGGGCAGGATTCGAACCTGCGTCCACCCGGAGACAGAGCCGGGCGCTCCTCCGCAGAGCTTCCTCGTCGCTGTGGCGATCATTGCCGGGGGCGTCGCGCGGGGCAACTGATTTCCGTGGAGCGGGGGTTGATGGGGGTCAGAGCCACTCTTGGGCCGCGGCGCGTTTGCCCTTGCCGGAGAAGATTCCCGCCGAGCGGAGGGCGCCGGCCATCAGGGGGTCGGCTACGGGGACTCCGTGTACGAGCTCGGGTGTCCGGCGGAAGGCGACCGGCTCGGCCGTGGGCCGGGGTGCGGTCCAGGCGCCGGCCACCGGGTCCACCCGATGCCGGGCGCAGACCGCCTCGACCAGCGAGCGTGGGCAGTCCTCCTCACCGCGGAGCACCTCCCACGGCAGCGGAAGGTCCGCCCAGACGTAGGTGTCCGGGTGCAGTCCGCCGCCGCTCATCCGGTGCCAGTACGCCACGTCGGCAGCCATCAGCCGGGGCACCTTGCCGGGGCAGACCTCGTCCAGGATCGCCGTCTCGCCCAGCTCGTGGAGCAGTGCGAACCAATGCGCTCGGGCCGTGTTCCACGCCTGCGCGGCCTGGTTCCACGTCGACGAGTCGTCGCCGGGGCGCACGACCATCGTGGCGCGCTCCAGGGGGTGCCGGTTCCAGGCGTCCTCAAGGAGGTCGGCCACCTGGCGCAGGAAGCCGTTCCAGCGCACAAGGAGTCGGGTGAGGTCCTCGTCGGACACCGCCGCCAACACCTCGGCCCGCGGGTGCACATGGGCCACGGCGAACCAGCAGGTCCGCTCGGGCCGCGCCCGCAGCCGCCCGAACAGGGCCTCGGCCACCTCGTCGTAGACCTGACGCTGCCGGCCGTTGGTGAAGACACTGCGCATGTAGCCCCGCGCCGTGACATACGCGATGAAGGCCGCCGAGTCGGGGTCCGCGGCGAAGAGTTCGTACGGCAGGGCGTGGGCGAGGGCGCCCTTGCCCGTCATGGTCACTTCGCGGCGGCGCTGCTCGTGGATGAGCCGCGCCAGTTTCGCCTCCATCCGGCGCAGCAGCCGGAAGCGCTTGTTGTACTGGCGCTTGGAGATCTCGCCGAGACCGGCCGCGGCGCGCTCGGCGCGGTCGAGGCGGTCCATGCCGAAGTCGTTCTGCCCGTACGCGCGGCCGATGTCCTCGCCCGCCCGCCGGATCACCGCCTCGATCCGGGCCGGATCGTCCCCCGCGCCGTCCGGGAAGTCCGGCAGGTCCTTGAAGAGGGCTGCCGCGCGGGCGAGTTGGCGCTGCGCGCCGACCGGGCGGGCGAACTCCTCGCGCATCGAGGTGTAGCCGTGCCAGATGTTGCGCAGCGAGTGCTCGGCGGCCTTGGCGAGCGCCGCCTCCGTCGCCGCGTCGAGGTCGGTGCCCTGGGCGGCGTACAGATCCTGGATGAGCCGCGCCACATCCTCCGGACGCTTGCGCAGCGTGAGCGAGGCGTGCAGTTCACGCAGCAGTTGTTGTTCGGCTGTCGACGGCGGCATGAGCTTCAGCCTGTCATCACTGTGATCCGTTCCCAACTGGTTATCCGTACGTCGCAGTCGTGGCTCGCGCACCGCTCCCCGCGGGTGGCGCCGCATCGAACTTTGGAAAGTTTTTCTAGAAAGTGGTTCTAGATAGTAGTGTGGCTGGTACAGACTCTCTTCCATGGTCAACAGTGAGTCCGGGCCGGTGCACCAGCCGCTGCCCGGCAACCCCTATGCCCAGCCGGCGCCTTCCGCCGGCGGCAAGCGCAGGCGCCGTGTCGTCCTCGGCGTCGGCGCGCTCGCTCTGGTGCTCGTAGGCGTGGGCGTCTTCGCCGTCATACGCGGGGACGGCGACGGGGGAGGTTCCCGCGAGCCCGTCGCCGCGCAGACACGGCAATCGCCGGACGGGGCAGAGGAGTCGGCGGGCCCGGAGCAGGACGCCGGCGACAAGGACGACGGGCCCGCCGCCGTCATCGACGTCAACGCGGGGCGCAGGCCCGGTGAGGCGAAGGCCTGGCTCGCCATGAACGAGATCAAGCTGCCGGGCAAGGGCGCACAGCTCTTCGACGTGTGGCACGTGCCCGGGATCGTGGCGCAGGCCGAGCACGACCAGGTCACCGGCTACAAGGCGGCCGACGGTACGAAGGAATGGTCGGTGCCGCTGCCCGGCGAGGTGTGCGACACCCCGGTGAACCCCACGCCGGACGGCAAGGTCGTGATCGCGTACACGACGTCGAAGTCCGACCAGAAGGCCAAGTGTGATCAGCTTCAGGTGATCGATCTGACGAACGGTGCGAAGGGCTGGCACAAGGAGCTGGTGCAGAAGGGGTCCCTTGACAGCACCAGGACGACGCACGTCGCGATCACGGGCGGCACCGCCCTGGTCGACCAGGACATGATCGCGCACGCCTATCGGATCCGGGACGGCAAGCGGCTGTTCACGACCGAGAAGGAGCGCGACGGGAACTGCTATCTGTACGGCGTCGCGGGCGGCGGCAGGCTGCTCCAGGTCGAGAGCTGCATCAGCGGGAACAACGTCTCGCACAGCCGGCTCAAGAAGCTCGACCCCCGCACCGGCGACGTCAAGTGGCGCTACCGCAGCAAGAAGGGCTGGAGCGTAGAGAAGGTCTACTCCACCGATCCCGTCGTCGTCGCGGTCCGCAACCGCGAGGAGTCGGAGAAGTGGGCCGTCGTCGCCGTCGACGACAAGGGGAAGCAGCGGTCCTGGGTCACGCTCGACCGCGGCCCGCACGAGTTCGAGATGTGCGCCATGGCGGGAGACTTCGGCGAGGGCGTGCAGAACTGCCCCGGGGCCGCCGTCGGCAAGGACACGCTCTACCTCGCGAGTGAGCCCCCGCAGGGCGACATCCTGGGCCCCAACAAGGTCGTCGCCTTCGACCTCGACTCGGGGAAGGAGAAGTGGGCCGGGTCGGGCGAGGGCAAGCGGCAGGTCACACCGGTGGCGGTGGGCGGCAAGGACCGGCCGGGGGTGATCGTGTACGCGCGGCCGCGGAGCGAAGAGGGCAACGGGCAGACCGTGCGGTTCGGCCCCCGCGGAGGGAAGCCGGACGTGCTGCTCAGGCACACCTCTGCGGCCCGGCGCATCGAGGTCGGCATGTTCGCGGGCTACACGCTGTACGCCGACGGACGGTTCTTCGTGACGCCGACGAGCCTGAGCGGCAAGAGCAATGGCGCCGAGGGCGAAGAGGGGAACGGCCGGATGCTCTCCTTCGGCCGGTGATGCCGGTGATGCCGCCGATGGGGGCGCTTCCGGCGGCCCCGCCGGTGACACCCCGGCAGCGCAGTGAACAGCCTTACCCGCACCAGCAGTTGGAGTCACCATGACGCAGCCCTTCCCGCCGCCCGAGCAGTCCCCCCAGGGGTCCTTCGGCCCGCCCCCGCCGAATCAGGCCTCCGGCTTCGGCCCGCCGCCCGGCGGCTTCGGTCCGCCTCCGCCCCATCAGCCGTCCGTACCCGTCGTGCCGACGGTGCCCACGGCGCCCATGGGGCCACCGGGCGGCGGCAGACGGGCCGGGCGCCGCACTGCGATCGTCGTCGCGGTCGTCACCGCGATCACCCTGATCGTCGGCGGCGGGGTCTGGTACGCCGCTTCGTCCGGCGGCGGGTCGAAGGACAAGACCTCGGCCAAGCCGGGCGGCGACCGCGAGAAGGCCAGGTACATCAAGCCCAAGGAGAAGGTCCCGGCGGACGCCAAGGCCTTCTTCAGTACGAAGGCCCTGCAGCCCGAGCTGCCCAAGGGGGAGAGCACCTGGAACTCCAAGGGTTCCTGGCTCACCGACAAGGTGTACGCCAAGGCCTCGGTGAGCAAGATCGTCGGTGTCGAGGCCACATCGGGGAAGCGGCTGTGGGACCTGCCCAAGCCCGGTGAGTCGTGCGCGGGTTCCCCGGACACCGGCAAGGACGGCATCGCCGCGGTGGTCACGGGGGCCACCGCGAAGGACGACCGTGGCGCCCGCGGCCCGTGCACCGAGGTGACCGCGTTCGACGTCGACACCGGCGAGGAACTCTGGACGGAGTCGATCACCACCGGCTACCAGAAGGAGAAGACACCGTTCAATCAAGTCACCATCAGCGGCGACACGGTGGCCGTCGGCGGCCTGTACGGCGGAGCCGCCTTCGACCTGCGCACCGGCAAGGTCCTGTGGGAGCCGAAGCAGGGCGAGAAGTGCCGCGACGTCGGCTACGGCGGCGGCGAGCAGCTGGTGGCGGTGCGCTCCTGCGGTGACTTCGGTGCGGAGCGTTACCGGATCCAGGTCCTCGACCCGGCCACCGGCAAGGCGAAGTGGACCCACAAGCTGCCCGCCGGTGTGCAGACTCCCAGCGTGGTCTCCAGCAACCCGGTGGTCGTGGCCCTCGACTCCGGTGAGATCGGTCCGTCGGGCGCGACGAGCGTCTTCTCCCTCGACGAGCGCGGCAAGCTGCGGGCGAGAATCTCGCTGCCGGCCGAGAAATACCTGCATGCGTGCGGCAAGACGTCCGTCGTCCAGGACTGCCGGGGCATCGTCGCGGGCAACGACAGGCTGTACGTCCCCACCAAGCAGCGCGACGGGGCGAAGAAGTTCTCCTCCACGAACGAGATCGTGGTGTTCTCCCTGGCCACAGGGAAGACGACGGGGCAGATGCTGCCCGCGGGCGACGCGAGTCCCGTCTTCCCGATCCGGATGGACGGCGGAAACGTCCTCGTCTACAAGTCCGCCCCGTTCGCGAAGGTGGTCTCCGTCGACGGCAGGACGTTGAAGGGGGAGAAGGTGCTGCTTGACGCCCGCACCCGGCCCAGCACGCTGTTGCCCATGCGTGACGAACTGGTCTTCACCCACAACAAGATGTACATCAGCTCCGACCTGCTCGCCCGGCCCAGCTCGAAGGCCCAGGAGACGATCATGATGTACGGCTTCGCCGCCAAGTAGGCAGCCGCAGCATCTGCCCCATCGCGGTGAGCACCGAAGGGTCGACCCGGTAGTAGACCCAGGTGCCGCGCCGCTCGGAGGTCAGCAGGCCCGCCTCGCGGAGCTTCTTGAGGTGGTGGGAGACGGTCGGCTGGGAGACGCCGACGTCGGAGATGTCGCACACGCATGCCTCGCCGCCCTCGTGCGAGGCGACCAGCGAGAACAGCCGCAGCCTGACCGGGTCGCCGAGCGCCTTGAACATCGCGGCCGTCCGCACCGCCTCGTCGGCGGTGAGGGGGCGCTCGGTCAGCGGCGGGCAGCAGGGCTCGACGTCCGGCTCGAGGAGCTGCGGCAGGGCCTTCGTGTTCGACATGCGTCTATGTTGACATACATCGAATCAAAGGATGCGTGGATCGGCGGCGCCATTGCTTTGATGAATGTCTATGTTGACGCACATCGATATGGGTGCGATGCTGGCTTCCATGGAAGACATTGATAGATGTCGAAACAAGACTGGGGAGTCACCGTGACCGCGCCGATCAACCATGTGCCCGCCACCGCCCTGCCCACCGTGGTGATCGGGGCGGGCCCCATCGGCCTGGCCGCCGCGGCCCAGCTCGTCGAGCGGGGCATCGAACCGCTGGTCCTGGAGGCCGGACGGGAGGCCGGCAGCGCCGTGCGCGAGTGGGCGCACGTACGCCTCTTCTCCACCTGGGCCGAGGTCGTCGACCCCGCAGCCGAGAAGCTCCTGGCCCCCACGGGCTGGGTGCGGCCGGACGGCGCCACCTATCCCACCGGCGGCGACTGGGCGGAGAGGTACCTGCGGCCGCTGGCCGACGTCCTGGGCGACCGGGTGCGCTTCGGCGCGACGGTGACCGGCGTGTCCCGCCAGGGCCGCGACCGCGTGGTCGACGCCGACCGCGAGGGCCGGCCCTTCACCGTGCACGTCCAGAACGCCGACGGCAGCGAGCAGCGGATCATCGCCCGCGCCGTCATCGACGCCTCCGGCACCTGGTCGACGCCCGGCCCGATCGGCGGCGACGGCCTGCCCGCCCTCGGCGAGCGCACCGCGGCCGCGCGCATCTCGTACCGCGTGCCCGACCTCAACGACCCCGCCGTACGCGCCCGTTACGCGGGCAGGCGCACCGCGGTGATCGGTTCCGGGGCCTCCGCGTTCACCGCGCTCGCCTACCTGGCGGACCTCGCCAAGGAAGCCCCGGGCACCCACGCCACGTGGATCCTGCGGCGCGGCATCAGCGGCTCGACCTTCGGCGGCGGCGATGCGGACCAGCTGCCCGCCCGTGGCGCGCTGGGCCTTGCGGCCAAGGCGGCCGTGGACGACGGGTACGCCGATGCCGTCACCGGATTCCGCACCGACGCCGTCGAGCAAAGCGGCGATCGCCTTGTGCTCGTGGCCGAGGACGAGCGCCGCCTCGACCCGGTCGACGAGGTCATCGTCCTGACCGGCTTCCGCCCCGACCTGTCCTTCCTGAACGAGCTGCGCCTCGGCCTCGACGAGCGCCTGCAGGCCCCCCTCGAACTGGCCCCGCTCATCGACCCCAACGTCCACTCCTGCGGCACCGTCTACCCGCACGGCGTGGGCGAGCTCTCGCACCCGGAGCGGGACGTCTACCTGGTCGGCATGAAGTCCTACGGCCGCGCCCCGACCTTCCTCGCCATGACCGGCTACGAGCAGGTCCGCTCCATCGCCGCATCTCTCGCCGGGGACCAAGAGGCCGCAGAGCGCGTGGAGTTGACCCTCCCGGAGACCGGGGTCTGCGGCGGCGCGGGCCTCTTCGACGAACCGGAAGCCACCCCTTCCGAAGGCGGCGGCTGCTGTGCGGCGCCGTCCACCGTTCAGTACGTAGAGGAAATGCGCACGGCGGAGTCCGCTTAGCTCCCCGTTCGGGAGGACTCTGGAGGGAGGTCGCACCGGCCGCGCCGTGCTCCCCTCCGCGGCCGGTTCGCCTCGACTGTGGGCGCAGGCGCCGCGGGAATGCGTCGGCGCCCACAGGGTTGCCGACGACGCGGTGGCGAAGCCCGCCCGGTGGGAGACGTACGCGGTAGTCGGCCGCGACGGCTCCCCTCGGCCACGGCCGACCCGCCTCAACCATGGGGGCGGCAATGCGGGAGTGTGCCAGCCCCCGTGGGAGTGCAGGGCCGGTGGCATCGTCGGCGGAGTACCGGGGCGAATCGGTGTCACCGGCTCCCCGCACGGCTTCCCGGGGCGGCGCCACTCACACACGTTGAAAGGTGAACGCCGTCCCGCGTCTAGACACGTCCGCCGATCCGGCCGCCCACCGCCCGTGTGTGAGGATCTGCGCATGGTGTGGCTGACGAAACATGTGAGGCGAACCTTCGGACTGGTGGCCACGACGAGCGCGGCGCTGGTCCTGACGGCCTGCGGTCAGGGTGACCCCGGAGGCGGGGCCTCCAGGGGCGGGGGCTCCGTCAAGGGGGACTCCGCGACCTGGAGCACCGGGGATCGCGAGGAGCGGTACAAGCGCGTCATCGAGGACCCCCACCCGCGCCCCGCCGACGTCATCGAGGCAGCCGGCGCGCCCGCGGGCGTGGCCCGCGCGGACGACGGCTCGCTGCTCCTGACGTACGAGGCCGGGAACGTCGAGGACGACGAGGGGCCCGCCGCCTCCGCCTGGCGCGTCGTCGCTCCCGACGGCAGGACGGTCGCCGAGCACGCGGAGCACACGGACGCGGAGGCGGTGCGGGCCCGGTTCAAGGGCGTGCGCGGGGGCTTCGTGAGTCTCCCGCCGGGGGAGGGCGCCGACGGGGCGTACGGCATCGACGTACACGGCAAACGGCACAAGGTCACCGCCAAGGAGACCGCGCTGGGCACCCGTCCCGGCGACATCCTCCTCGCCGAGCTGGAGCCGACCCTCATCTACCGCCCCGCCACCCGCACCGTGGCGCCCCCGGCCGCGGTCGCGGACGACGCCCGCCACATCGCCGTCGACGAGCGGGGCACGGCCTGGACCCTGTACCAGCCCCTGACCGCGGAGGGCGACAGCATCGTCCGGCAGCGCGATGGCCGCACCCTCGGCTCCACCCCCGTCCCGAAGCGGTACCAGGGCGGCAGACTCACCGCGGCCGGCGGCACGGCGGCGGTGGCCCTCCTGCAGGAGGAAAGCGTGCGCGGCCTCCTGGTGACGACGGACGGCGGCGGGCAGTGGCGCACACTCACCGGCGGCGGTGTTCCCTGGCAGGAACTGAAGCGTGGCCCGGAGTTCCTGGTCCTGGAGGCGCTGTCGGACGGGCGGCTGCTCGTCGGCGAGGAGAACGGCCGGCAGTGGATCGCCGACGACCCCACCAACCGCGCCTTCCACGCGCTCAAGACCCCGAAGACCTTCACCTCGCTCGCCGTCCACGGCACGACCCTGTACGGCATCGTGGACGCGACGACGGCGACGTACGACCTGGTGGACGGCGAGGGCCTGTGGAGCTCCCGCGACGGCGGCCGCACCTGGCAGCGCTACGAGGAGCGCGGCTGACGGCCCAGCGCCTCACTCACCGAGCAACGCCTCACTCACCGCGCAGCTCCTCGATGACCGGGCCGAACGCCTCGAAGTACGGTTCGAGAATCGTCAGGTAGGAGAAGCCGAAGCGCTCCCGCTGCGCACGCACTTGATCGGCGATGTCCCGTACGGAGCCGACCAGGAGGTGCGGCAGGGCGAGCGCCTCGTCCTCGGTGAGGTGCGGGACGTGTTCCAGGAGGGGCCCGACCGCCGCGCGCGGGTCGTCGGTGACCGCGACCAGCTGGCCGAGGAAGTTCAGCTCGGCCGGTTCCGCGCGGTCCGCCGCGAAGCGCCGGTAGGCGGCGACGCGCTCCTCCAGCTCGTCGGCCGTGAGATGGGTCATCTTGCCCGCGGTGTCGCCGGGCACCGCCCGCGCCCCGGAGAACGCGGCTATGTCGGCGTGCTGCGCGGTCAGCTTCAGCATCCGGTCGCCGTTGCCGCCGATCACCACCGGCGGGCGGGGCCGCTGCACCGGCTGAGGCTGATGCTCGGCGGAGGCGAAGAGCCGGTCCAACTCCTCGACGGTGTGCCGGAGATGGTCCACTCGCTCGCCCGGCGTCCCCCACGGCAGGCCCGCCTTGTCGTGTTCCGCCTGTACGTATCCGGTGCCGAGGCCGAGCTCGAAGCGGCCGCCGGTGAGCGCGTCCGTGGTCGCCACCTCACGGGCGAGCAGCGCCGGGTTCCAGAACCCGGCGTTGAGGACGAACGTGCCGACACGGGGCCGCTCGGTTGCCTCCGCCGCGGCGATGACCGAGGGGAACGGTGCGGGCATGCCCAGATGGTCGGCGACCAGGATCACGTCGTAGCCGAGTTCCTCGGCCTTGCGGCACTTCTTGCGCCACGCGTCGCCGGTGGACGGCGTGAGCATGTTGACGCCGAAACGGAACGGGCGAACCATGAACTCTCCTTGTGCGCAGGGGCAGTTGGCACAGCGGCCCCAGTCCATCACTCGTGCGCGATGGCCGCCAGCACATTCATGCGCGATGCACGCAGCGCCGGGAGCAGCGCCGCCGCGAGCCCGACGACCACCGATCCAAGGACCACCGCGATCACCGTCGACCAGGGGATCGCGAACGCCTTCATGTCCTGCAGGGCGAGCACCTGCTGCGCGGAGACCCCCCACACCAGACCGAGCGCGAGCCCGAGCAGCGCGCCGAACACGGCGATCACCACCGACTCCAGACGGATCATCCGGCGCAACTGCCGCCGCGCGAGCCCGATGGCCCGCAGCAGGCCGATCTCACGGGTGCGCTCGACGACCGACAGGGCAAGGGTGTTGACGACGCCGAGCACCGCGATGATGATCGCGAGCCCAAGGAGCGCGTACACGAGATAGAGCATCACGGCGATCTGCTCGCGGATCAGTTCCTTGTAGTCGGCCTGGTCACGGACCTGCACCTGCGGATACGGGTCGAGTGACTTCTCCAGGCGGTCGCGCAGCGCATCGGGTTCCGTGCCCGGGGCCGCGTTCACGTACACCGCGGACTCCTGGCCGCCCGGTACGTACTCCTCGACCGTGCCGATGCCGAAGAAGAGCCCGCCCTCGACGCCGAAGCCCTCGGCGCCCTCCTGGTTGGTGAGCGCGCCCACGGTCAGCTCGGTCTTGCGCCCGCCGGGGAACTCCACCGGCAGCTTCTCGCCCACGCGCACCTCGTGCTTGTCGGCGAAGTCCCGCTCCATGGCGATGTTCCCGGGCGCGAGGGCCTGGGCGGACCCGCCCGCCACGTACGTGATGCGGGCGACGTCGTCGAGCCGCTTGTCGTAGCCCGCGGCGGTCGTCTCCACGCTCTTCCCGTCCGGCATCGCCACCTTCACCGGAGTGAACCGCTGCCGCACGACGAGCCCGGCGCCTTCGGTGTCCCGCACCTTCTGGGTGATCTCTTTCGAGAACGGGATGAAATTGCTGTTCTGTACGACGAAGTCGGCGCCGAGGGTCCGGTCGATCTGCTGGTCGAAGGACTTGGTCATGGACGCGCTCGCCACCGACATGCCGGTCACCAGGGCGAGCCCCACCATCAGCGCGGCCGCCGTGGCCCCGGTGCGGCGCGGATTGCGCAGCGCGTTGCGCTGGCTCATCCGCCCGATGGAACCGAACACGGCGGGGAACGCGCCGCCCAGGACCCGGATCACCGGGCGCACCAGAAGCGGTCCCGCGATGACGGTGGCGATGAGTGTCAGAACCAGGCCGAGGCCGAGCAGGGATGCCGCCGACGAGGTCTTCTCGGACGTCGCGCAGCCCACCAGGGCGGCGGCCCCGGCCAGCGCGACCAGCGAGCCGATCAGCGCGCGCACCTTCAACGGCCGCCCCACGCCCGCGATCTCGGCGTCGGCCAGCGCCGCCATCGGCGAGACCTGCGCCGCGCGCCGCGCCGGGAGATACGCCGCCACGAACGTGACGCCAACCCCGACGACGTACGAAGCCACGGGAGTCGCCCACCCGATGACCATCTCGGTGGACTTCAGGTTCATCCCGAGCAGGCCCATCAGCTCGATGAGACCGGCCGCGAGACCGATCCCGACCGCGAGGCCCACCGTCGAGCCGACCGCGCCGAGCAGCACCGCCTCGGTCAGGACGGAGCGGCGGACCTGCCGGCGGTCGGCGCCGAGCGCCCGCAGCAGGCCCAGTTCGCGGGTGCGCTGCGCGATGAGCATCGAGAAGGTGTTGACGATCAGGAAGATGCCGACCAGGACGGCGATCCCGGCGAAGCCGAGCATCACGTACTTGATGACGTCGAGGAATCCGCCGAGCTCGGACGCGGCCGAATCGGCCTGTTCGTCGGCGGTCTTCAGGTCGTAGCCGGAGCCGAGCTCGGCCGCGACACGGCGCTTGAGGACGGTGTCGCTCACGCCCGCCGCGGCGTCCACCGAGATGCCCGTCGCCGCGTCCTTGTCGCCCAGGAGTTCACGCTGGGCGGTCGGGGTGTCGAGGTAGACCAGGGCCGCGCCGGGGTTGGTGGTGGTGAACGTGACGATGCCGACGACCTCGACCTTGAAGGAGCCGGGAGCGGCGAGCACCGTCAGGGTGTCGCCGATCTCCACGTCCTTCTTGTCGGCGGTGTCCGCGTCGAGCAGCGCCTGGTCCTTGCCGCCCGGCGCGTGCCCCGATGTCAGCTCGACCGGGCTGCGGTCGGTGACCAGCCAGTTCGTGGCGATGGTGGGCGCGCCGGTGGTCGGTCCCACCGAGTCGTTCTCGCTGTCGACGACGGTGATGTTGTCGACGGCCGCGTCGATACGGGTCCTCGCCACGCCGTCGACCTTCGCCACGCGGTCGGCGAGGCTCGCCGGGATCGTCGGCGTCTGCCCCGACGGGATCGCCTCGTCGAGGTCCTCCTTCGGCTCGACGGTCACATCGGCCGACGTCGAGGCGAAGAGCCGGTCGAAGGTGCGGGCCACCGTGTCCGAGAAGATCAGGCTGCCCGCGACGAACGCCACCGAGAGGATCACGGCGAGCGCGGAGAGCAGCAGCCTGCCCTTGTGCGCGAGAAAACTGCGGAGTGTCGCCTTCAGCATGGCCGCGCCCCGCCTCAGCTCTCGTCGGTCGTGCTGTCCGCGCCGTCACGGGGCTGTGCGTGGATCACGTCGAACCGTTTCAGGCGCTCCAGGACCGACTCCGCCGTCGGGCGCGGCATTTCGTCGACGATCCTGCCGTCTGCGAGGAAGAGCACCAGGTCGGCGTGGGCGGCCGCGCCCGGGTCGTGGGTGACCATGACGACCGTCTGCTCCAGCTTGTCGACCGCTTCGCGCAGGAAGCCGAGCACTTCGAGGCCCGCGCGCGAGTCGAGGTTCCCGGTCGGCTCGTCGGCGAAGATCAGCTCCGGGCGGGATGCGAGCGCCCGCGCGCACGCCACCCGCTGCTGCTGCCCGCCGGACAGCTGGGCGGGCCGGTGCTTGAGACGGTCGCGCAGGCCCAGCGTGTCGATGACGTGCTCCAGCCATGCGCGGTCGGGGCGCTGTCCCGCGATGTCCATCGGCAGCGTGATGTTCTCCAGGGCGTTGAGGGTGGGGATGAGGTTGAAGGACTGGAACATGAACCCGATGCGGTCCCGCCGCAGCTGCGTCAGCTCCCGCTCCTTGAGCCCCGTGATCTCGGTGTCGCCGAGCCACACCTGGCCCGCCGAAACGGTGTCGAGCCCGGCCAGGAGGTGCATCAGCGTGGATTTCCCCGAGCCGGACGGGCCCATGACCGCCGTGAACCGCCCGCGTGCGATGTCCACGTCGACCGAGTCGAGGGCGAGCACCGTCGTCTCGCCGGATCCGTACGCCTTGGTCAGGCCACGCGCGCGTGCGGCAACCCCGGCGGGCTCCGAGCGGTCCGTGGCCGGTGCCGAAGCAGGTGTGGACAAGGCCGCCTCCTGGGTTGTGGCCGGTTCCAACTCCCGTGACCCTGCTGAGAGTAGAGGGTGGGGACAGGCGCCCGGTATCCCTCCGAGGTCGTGCCCCTGAGACGTATGTAAGGGGCACGGTATTGGCTCTCTTGCGGGTGCTAGCGGCGCGGCGCTAGCTTGATGGCATGGCGAAGACCCAGCTGAACGTACGGGTGGACGAGGGCACCGCCCGGGCCGCGAGAGAGCGCGCGCTGGCCCGCGGGATGAGCGTCAACCGGTACATCGAGGAACTGGTCAAGCAGGACGCGGGCGAAGTGGGACACACCTTCGTCGAGGCGGCCGCCGACTTCATGAAGCAGTACGAATCCGTGTTCGTCGAAGAGTTCGGTCCCGAGCGCGAGGGTCGACGCTGAGCCCTTGAACCTCAGAATCGATCTTGCCTGGCTGCTGATGATCGCCGAACACAAGACGCCCGGAGACCCGCAGGTCACCGACTGGGGTGCCCTGGTGGCCGCCGTCAGCCGGCACGAGGCGGAGATATTCGGCGTACCCGTCTACGAGAGCCCGCACGACCGCGCGGCCGCCCTGCTCCAGATGCTCCTGCACATCCCCGCCCTGGAACGCTCCAACGCCCTGTTCGCCGTGTCCGCGGCCTACGCCTATCTCATCGCGAGCGGCCTCAAGGTCGTCACATCCGCCGAGCAGGTGCGCGACCTCGCCCGCCTGGTCAAGGAGGACGGCGCGAGCGTGCACGCCATCGCGGACGTGCTGCGGCAGTGGAGCCTGTGACCGCGGCGTGGCCGACCGGTTCTCAGATGCGTTCCCAGGGGCTGCTCAGAGGTCGGTGGCCCGCTCGTGGCGCGGCTCGTACAGGCCGACCTCGCCGCCGCCCGGCAGCTTGAACCGGGTGAGAAGGCCCCAGCCCGCGTCGGTCACGGGCTGGGTGAACCGGACGCCCCTGCCGGTCAGTTGACGCACCGTCCCCTCCACGTCGTCACACATGAGATAGAGCTCGTGCGACTCCGGTCCCGGAGTGGGGTGTACGGCGACCTCGGCGGGCGGCAGCCTGAAGATGAGCCAGCCGCCGCCGGCGTCGACGTGCGGGTACTCCAGTACGTCGCGGAAGAAGGCGCGGTCCGCCTCCGCGTCGTTGCTGTAGACGATGATGTGCGCACCATTGATCATGCGGTGAGGATAGGTTCGACGAGACCGCCGAGCCGTAGGAGGACGCAGATGTCTGCCGCCATCCAGCCGATGATCGTCACCCCTGACCTGGACCGCCTGCTGCGGTTCTACAAGGAACTGCTCGGCGCCGAGGAGGTGTCGCGCGTGCCGGAGGAAGGCCCCACGTTCTTCGTGAACCTGCGCATCGGCGACTCGGAACTCGGCATCGTCTCGAACAAGGAGGTGCCGCTCGACACACCGCAGCGGATGCTCCTGAGCGTGGCGGTGGAGAGCGTGGACGACCGCCTGAAGCACGTCGAGCCCCTCGGGGGAGAGGTGCTCGCGCCGCCCAACGACATGCCGTGGGGGCAGCGCGTCGGGCACATCAAGGACCCGGACGGCAACAAGATCAACCTCACGCAACCGGTCTGACGCCCCGCCGGGGCGCTCAGTCTCCTTCCGGGCGGCGGGCGGAGCCGAGCACGCAGTACGAACTGGGCAGCCGTGGCCCCTTCGCGGGCACCAGGAAGCGCCGGTACGGGCCGATCTCGAACCCCGCGTCCCGCAGCGCGGCCAGCGGGTCCCGCGCGACGTGACAGCCGCCGAAGAGCAAGGGCCAGACCGTACGGTCCAGGATCCGCTGCGTACGCGCCATCGCCGCGCCCGGCGCCACGCCGTGCTCGAAGAACCGCAGCTCGCCGCCGGGCCGCAGGACGCGCCGCAGCTCGGCGAGGGCGCGGGGCACGTCGCGCACACTGCACAGCACCAGGGAGGCCACCGCTCCGTCGAACGCCTCGCTCTTGACGGGCAGGGCCTCGGCCGCACCCGGCACCACGTCGACCGGAACCTCGGCCCGCACGGCCGCGGACGCGGCCAACTGCCGCAGAATGCGCTCCGGTTCGATCGCCACGACCTCCGAAACGGCGGTGGGGTAGTACGCGAAGTTCAGGCCGTTGCCCGCGCCGACCTCGATCACACGACCGGAGAGCCCGGCGAGCAGCTCCTTGCGGTGGGCGCCGACCACGCGCTCGGCGGCCACGCTCTGACGTGCGTAGAAACGGGCGAAGACGGGGTGGTGCACGGCGTCCCGGGACACAGCCTTGGCGGAGCGAGGCGACATGGGCACTCCTCAGCAGGATGAGCGGATACCGCAATGGTGCCCCGCCGGGGCCGGTTTCCCCCCACGCCGAACGCAGCGAGTCGGACCCATGGGGCTCCCGGGTTACGCAGCCGGGGGCGCGGTGCGGTGACAGGTGCTGGGCGATGACTCCGAGGTCCCGCTTGCTTGCCCCGGCGGAACCTTGCTACCCGCGTGCTCTCGCGGTTCCCCCGGGGAAGCGCCGATGGGCCCCGAGGTCTTGCCCCGCGTCAGGCCAGTGGCCCTCGGGCTTCCGGTACTCCCGGCGTCTGCCGCGCTGTGAGGGGGAAGGGGTGACGGGGCCCGAGGTCTCGCCCTGTGTCAGCTCAGTGGCCCCTCGGGCTTCCCGCGCTTCCGGCGTCTGCCGCGTCGTGAAGAGGGAAAGGGCGACGGGCCCCGAGGTCCCGCCCCCGTCAGCCGCTGACCCTCGGGCTTCCGGTACTTCCGGCGTCTGCCGCGCTGTGAGGGGGGGTGACAGGGTCCGAGGTCTCGCCCTGTGTCAGCTCAGTGGCCCCCCGGCTTCCCACGTTCCCGGCGTCTGCCGCGTCGTGAAGAGGGGTAGGCGACGGGCTCCAAGGTCCCGCCCCCGTCAGCTACTGACCCTCGGGCTTTCGGTACTTCCGGCGTCTGCCGCGCTGTGAGGGGGGGTGACAGGGTCCGAGGTCTCGCCCTGTGTCAGCTCAGTGGCCCCCCGGCTTCCCACGTTC
>NZ_JBHYIG010000033.1:0-46709 GCF_042740015.1 Streptomyces sp. NPDC059037 | reverse complement strand
GTACTCATGCGGCCGAGCCGGGACCCTCCGTGCTTGTGGTACCTTTTGCCTCGCCCGTTTTCCCGCCGGAGCCGCCGGTCCCCGGGTGCGCGGTACACACGCCGCGCACCCGGATCGAGATGTACTTCTGCAGGAGGAAAGTCTTATGACTGGCCGGCCCTTGACGCTCATGGCAGTACACGCCCACCCCGATGACGAGGCCACCGGAACCGGAGGGGTCCTCGCGCGGTACGCGGCGGAAGGCATCCGCACGGTTCTCGTGACCTGTACCGACGGCCGTTGCGGTGACGGACCGGAGGGTGCCAAGCCGGGCGACCCCGGGCACGATCCGGAGGCCGTCGCCTTGATGCGCCGTCAAGAACTCAAGGAGAGCTGTGACGTCCTGAAGGTCGGCGATCTGGAGCTCCTGGACTATGCCGACTCCGGGATGATGGGCTGGCCGAGCAACGACGCCCCCGGAGCCTTCTGGCAGACCCCCGTGGAGGAGGGCGCCGCCCGACTCGCGGAACTCATGCGGCACTACCGGCCCGATGTGGTCGTCACGTACGACGAGAACGGCTTCTACGGCCACCCCGACCACATCCAGGCCCACCGCATCACGATGGCGGCGCTGGAGATGACCGAGCTGACACCGAAGGTGTACTGGACCACGATGCCCCGCTCGGGGATGCAGCGGTTCGGGGAGATCATGCGCGAGTTTCACCCGGACATGCCGGAGCCGGATCCTGCCGAGGCCGCCGCGATGGCCGAGATCGGGCTGCCCGACGACGAGATCACCACGTGGGTGGACACCATCGATTTCAGCGGTCAGAAGTTCGACGCGCTGGCCGCGCACGCCAGTCAGGGCGAGAACATCTTCTTCCTCAAGATGGGCAAGGAGAGGTTCGGCGAGTTGATGGGCATGGAGACCTTCGTACGCGTCAAGGACACCACCGGCGCGACCGTACCCGAGAACGATCTCTTCGCCGGACTGCGCTGATCCGTCTGTCCGGCAGCGCGCAGCAGGACGCGGACGTCCGCGTCGCGCGGGTGGGAGGTGAAGTCGTACCACTCGTCGGTCCAGGCCCGCTCCGCCGGCAGGTGTGAGGTCGCCGGGTGCGCGGGGTCCTCCGCGTGAACACCCCCGGATCGCCGGTCGTCTCCGCCGCGAACCCGGTCAGCGCGCTGGTGGCGGGGCGGTGCTCGCGCGTACCACGAGTCGGGTCGGCACCAGGGTGGTGCCGTGCTCCGGTTCGCCGTGTTTGACCTGGTGCAGCACGCGGTCCACGCAGCGGCGGCCCACTTCGCCGAAGTCCTGGTGGACGGTGGTCAGCGGCGGCTGGAACGAGCCGGCTTCGGCGATGTCGTCGAAGCCGACCACGGAGACGTCGTCGGGGACCTTGCGGCCGCGCTCGTTGAGGGCGCGCAGCAGGCCGAGTGCCATCTGGTCGTTGGCCGCGAACACCGCGGTGCACTCGGCGCGTTCGGCGAGTTCGAGGCCGGCGCGGTAGCCGGACTCGGCCGACCAGTCGCCGCGGACGAGTGAGGGCGGCGTGCGGCCGGCCTGCACCAGCGCCGCGCGCCAGGCTTCCGTTCTGCGCTGGGCCGCGTACGACTTCTCGGGTCCCGCGAGGTGCCAGACCGTCTCGTGGCCGAGGTCGAGGAGATGGGCGATGGCCTCACGGGTGCCGCCGACCTGGTCCGTGTCCACGACCGTGTACCGGTCTCCGGCGTCGGAGTCGGCGACGACGACCTTCACGTGCGGCGGCAGCGACAGGCGCGCGTCGTCGAGGAGATGGACCTCCATGATGACGATCGCCGCGTCGATGGCCAGTTCGCCAAGGCGCGAGAAGGCGCCGCGGACCTCGTCCTGGGTCGGCACCGCGACGGGCAGCAGCGTGACCGCGTACCCCTCCTGGGCGGCCGAGGCGGCGATCGCCTCCAGGGTGCGGACGTTGCCCGTCGTGGAAAGGGTGAAGGTGATGACGCCGATGGTGCGGAACTCACCGCTCTTGAGGGCGCGGGCCGCGCTGTTGGGGCGGTAGTCGAGCTCTCTCATCGCGGCGAGGACCTGCTCGCGGGTGGCTTCGTTGACTCCGGGGAAGCCGTTGGAGACACGGGAGACCGTCTGGGAGGAGACCCCGGCAAGCCGGGCCACGTCCGCCATCGACACGGAACGGCGTCGTGCGGGGCGGCTCGCGGGGCTGGGCCCGTCGCCCGGCGTCCGCGACGCCGGGGTGTGTTCGTCTGTGCCGTCCACGCTCTCCCTCACCAGGTGCCGCCCTTCGTGAGCAACCCTTGACCGCTCATCTGGAGGCAGTGTAGACATGCCGCCATCGAATGTTTACGTAAACATAACGCCTGACCCGCGCATAGGTCGAGCCGCTCAACCGGCCTGGGACGTTTACGTGAACTGCGGTTTCGGTTTGGCGAAGCACAAGCGAGGGACGCGAGATGACGACGCTTCAACCGCCGGCGGCAGCAGCCCCCCGCCCGGCCGGGCCGCCGCCGCGGCGCACACGCCGCTCATGGAGGGGATGGGGGTTCATCGGGCCGTTCCTGCTTGTCTTCGCGCTGGTCTTCCTGGCGCCGCTGCTGTACTCGCTCTATCTGAGCCTGTTCCGGACACAACTCATCGGCGGCACCACCTTCGTGGGCCTGGACAACTATCAACAGGCCTTGCAGGACGGCCAGTTCTGGGACGGCGTCGCACGCGTGGGCCTCTTCCTCGCCGTCCAGGTGCCGATCATGCTGGGCATCGCCCTGTTGGTGGCGCTCGCGATCGACAGCGGCCGCCTGTACGGCAAGGACTTCTTCCGGATCTCCGTCTTCCTGCCGTACGCCGTACCCGCGGTCGTCGCGACGCTGATGTGGGGCTTCATGTACGGGCCCCGCTTCGGCCTGGTCGGCGACATCAACGACGCGTTCGGCGTCCATCTGCCCGACCCGCTCTCGTCCGGCCTGGTCCTGGCGTCGATCGGCAACATCGTCACCTGGGAGTTCGTCGGCTACAACATGCTGATCTTCTACTCCGCGCTGCGCGTCATCCCGCACTCGCTCTACGAGGCGGCGCAGATCGACGGCGCCGGCCAGTGGCGGGTCATCTCGGCGATCAAGCTCCCGGCGATCCGCGGCGCCCTCGTCATCGCCACGATCTTCTCGATCATCGGCAGCTTCCAGCTCTTCAACGAGCCCGCCATCCTCCAGAAGCTCGCGCCCAACGCGATCACCACGGACTACACCCCGAACTACTACACGTACTCGCTGTCCTTCTCCGGCCAGCAGCACAACTACTCCGCGACGGTCGCCATCGTCATGGGCGTGCTCACCATGGTCGTCGCCTATGTCGTCCAGCTGCGCGGCATGCGCAAGGGAGCGTGATCCCCATGACGGGACCGAGCACCACCACCGCTCCCCGGCCCGCGGCACGGCCGCGCACCACCACACCGCGTCTGCGCACCCCGCGCCGGCACACACCCCGGCGCCCCCGGCGCAGCGTCCTGCTCACCTTGCTCACCGGCGTCGTCCTGCTCTACAGCCTCGTCCCGCTCCTGTGGCTGCTGATCAGCGCCACCAAGACCCAGGAGGGGCTCGCCGGTTCGTTCGGCCTGTGGTTCGACGGGGACTTCGCCCTGTGGGACAACATCACCGAGACCTTCACGTACCAGGACGGCGTCTTCGGCCGCTGGCTCCTCAACACCCTGCTGTACGCGGTCGTAGGCGCCGGCGGCGCCACCTTCCTCGCCGTACTCGGCGGATACGCGCTCGCCAAGTTCGACTTCCCCGGCAAGCGGGGCGTGTTCGCGGTCGTCATCGGCGCGGTCGCGGTGCCCACCACGGCGCTCGCCGTCCCGACGTTCCTGATGTTCAGCGAGATGGGTCTGACCGACACCCCGTGGGCCGTCATCATCCCGTCCCTGATCTCGCCGTTCGGGCTCTACCTGATGTGGGTGTTCGCGACCGAGGCGATCCCCACCGAGCTGATGGAGGCCGCCCGCATCGACGGAGCGAGCGAGCTGCGCACCTTCTTCCAGGTCGCCCTGCCGCTGCTCGCCCCCGGCACGGTCACCGTCCTTCTCTTCACCACGGTCGCGACCTGGAACAACTACTTCCTGCCGCTGATCATGCTCAAGGACCCCGACTGGTACCCGCTCACCCTCGGCCTCGACGCCTGGAACAAACAGGCGGCCACGGCAGGCGGCGAGGCCGTCTTCAACCTGGTCGTCACCGGCTCGCTGCTCACCATCGTGCCCCTCATCGCCGCCTTCCTGCTGCTCCAGAAGTACTGGCAGTCCGGCCTCGCCGCCGGAAGCGTCAAGGAGTAGGCGCCGGTCTGCAGGCGCGGTCGCTCATCCTGTCGAACCACGACGAAGTGGAAGTATCGCCATGCCCAAGCACTCCCGCCGCTTGCTGCGCGGACTTGGTCTTCTCACCGTTCTCGCTCTGGGGGCGACCGCCTGCGGGTCGGGCGACGACGACTCCGCCCAGAAGAAGGTCGGCGCCTCCGACATCAAGGCCGCGCTGAAGAAGGGCGGCACCGTCACCGTGTGGGCGTGGGAGCCCACCTTGAAGCAGGTCGAGGCCGACTTCGAGAAGAAGTACCCGAAGGTCGACGTCAAGCTGGTCAACGCGGGCACCAACAACGACCAGTACAAGGCGCTGTCGAATGCCGTCTCGGCGAAGAAGGGCGTCCCGGACGTCGCGCAGATCGAGTACTACGCACTGGGGCAGTACGCCCTGACGAAGCAGGTCGCCGACCTTTCGGCGTACGGCGCGGACAAGCTGGCCGGGTCGTACTCGCCGGGCCCGTGGAACGCGGTGAAGTCCGGCGGCGGCGTCTACGGCCTGCCCATGGACTCCGGCCCGATGGCGCTCTTCTACAACAAGAAGGTCTTCGACAAGCACAAGATCAAGGTGCCGACGACCTGGGACGAGTACGTCGAGGCCGGCCGCAAGCTGCACAAGGCCGACCCGAAGGCGTACATCACCAGCGACGTCGGTGACGCGGGCCTGACCACCAGCCTTCTGTGGCAGGGCGGTTCGCGGCCGTACAAGGTCGACGGCACGAAGGTCGGCATCGACTTCACCGACGCGGGTGCCAAGAAGTACACCGACACCTGGCAGAAGCTGATCGACGAGAAGCTGGTCTCTCCCGTCAGCGGCTGGAGCGACGACTGGTACAAGGGCCTGGGCGACGGCACCATCGCCACGCTGACCGTCGGCGCCTGGATGCCCGCCAACTTCGCCTCCGGCGTCAAGGGCGCCGCGGGGGACTGGCGTGCCGCACCGCTGCCGCAGTGGACCAAGGGCGCCGACGTGAGCGCCGAGAACGGCGGCAGCTCGCTGGCCCTGCCCGAGCTGGGCGAGAACAAGGAACTGGCGTACGCCTTCGTCGAGTACGCCAACTCCGGTGCCGGCGTGGGGACCCGCATCAAGAACGGCGCCTTCCCGGCCACCACCAAGGACCTGAACTCCTCGTCCTTCCAGGACACTTCGTTCCCCTACTTCGGCGGCCAGAAGGCCAACAAGATCTTCGCCGAGTCCGCGAAGAACGTACCCACCGACTGGAAGTACCTGCCCTACCAGGTGTACGCCAACTCGATCTTCAACGACACCGTAGGCAAGGCCTATGTCTCCGACACGAAGCTGTCGGCGGGCCTGAAGTCGTGGCAGGACGCGTCCGTCAAGTACGGCGGCGAGCAGGGCTTCACCGTCGAGAAGTAGCCCGCCCCGCTTGATTCCCGTTCCTCTGAAAGGACGTGCATGACCGCCCCTCTCACCTCCCGTTTTCCGTACGCGAAGGGCCCCGACGGCAGCCGGCGGATCGGTTACGGCGCCGACTACAACCCCGAGCAGTGGCCGCGGGAGGTGTGGGAGGAGGACATCCGGCTGATGCGCGAAGCCGGAGTGAACGTCGTCTCCCTGGCGATCTTCTCCTGGGCCCGGCTCCAACCCACCGCCGACGGCTGGGACTTCGGCTGGCTCGACGAGGTCATGGACCTGCTGCACGCGGGCGGCATCGGTGTCGACCTGGCCACCGCGACCGCCTCCCCGCCGCCGTGGCTGACCACCGCGCACCCGGAGATCCTGCCGGTCACCGCGACCGGCGAGACGGTGTGGCCCGGCGCCCGGCAGCACTGGCGGCCCACCTCGCCGGTCTTCCGCGCCCACGCGCTGAGCCTGGTACGGGAGTTGGCGACCCGGTACGCCGGTCACCCCGCCCTGATCGCCTGGCATGTCAACAACGAGCTGGGCTGCCACAACGTCTACGACTACTCCGACGACGCGGCCCGCGCCTTCCGCGCCTGGCTGCGTGCCCGCTACACCACCCTCGACGGGCTCAACCACGCCTGGGGCACGGCCTTCTGGTCCCAGCGCTACAGTGACTGGGACCAGATCCTGCCGCCGCGCCTCGCGGCCTCACACCCCAACCCGACCCAGCAGCTCGACTTCAAGCGCTTCTCGTCGGACGCCCTCAAGGAGCACCTGATCGCCGAGCGCGAGGTGCTGCGCGAGATCACCCCGGACGTCCCCGTCACCACCAACTTCATGGTGATGAGCGGCACCAAGGGCATGGACTACGCGGACTGGGCGGCCTCGGGCGCGCTGGACTTCGTCTCCAACGACCACTACGTCGTCCCCGGAGCGCGGGACCGCGACGAACTGTCCTTCTCCGCCAACCTGACCAGCGGCATCGCGGGCCACCGCCCCTGGTTCCTGATGGAGCACTCCACCAGCGCCGTGAACTGGCAGCCCGTCAACCTGGCCAAGAATGAAGGGGAGTTGGCCCGTGACTCGCTGCTGCATGTCGCGCACGGCGCCGACGCCGTCTGCTTCTTCCAGTGGCGCCAGTCGGCGGCGGGCGCCGAGAAGTACCACTCGGCGATGGTGCCGCACGCCGGGGCCGACAGCGAACTCTTCCGTTCCGTCACCGAGTTGGGGCGCACGCTCCAGGCCCTAGCGCCGCTCGCCGGTTCCGGGCGTGAACCCGCCCGCGTGGCCGTCCTGTTCGACTGGGACTCCTGGTGGGCCGGCGAGCTCGACTCCCATCCCACCTCGCGGCTCGACTACCACCGCGAGGCACTCGACTGGTACGCGGCACTGCTGCGCCTCGGCATCCGCGCCGATGTCGTACCCGCCCACCGCACGGACCCGTCCTCGTACGACGTCGTGATCGCCCCCGTCCTGCATGTGGTGCCGCAGACGCTCGCCAAGGAGCTCACGCGGTACGTCGAGGGCGGCGGCCACCTCGTCACCACGTACTTCTCCGGTGTCGTCGACGAGAACGACCACATCTGGCTCGGCGGCTACCCCGGAGCCCTGCGCGAGCTGCTCGGCATCCGGATCGAGGAGTTCGGGCCGCTGCTCGACGGCGACTCCGTGGACCTGGACAACGGTGCCACCGGGAGCATGTGGACCGACCGGATCGACGTGACGGGACCGGACGTCGAGGTGCTCGCCCGCTATCGCACCGGCGCCTACGTCTCCCGCCCAGCGGTCACGCGGCGCCCGACGGGCCGGGGGTCGGCCACGTACGTCTCCACGCGCCTCGGGGCCGAGGGCCTGGCCGGACTGCTGCCCGAGCTGCTCGCCCCGGCGGGGGTGACCAGTGAACTCCCGGAGCAGGCAAGGGGGTTGGTCGAGCTCGCGGTGCGCCACGACGCGGAGAACCGCTATCTCTTCCTGGTCAACCGCGGGGACGAGTCCGTAGCACTGCCCGAACTGAGCGGCGACGTGCTCCTCGGGCAGAGCTCCTCCGGCAGTCTCGTCCTGCCGCCTCGCGACGTCGCCGTCCTCCGGCAGTCCGCGACGTGAGCGTGTGCCCTACGGCTGAGTGCCGTAGGGCTCAGGAGCAGGGCTCAGGACGATTCAGGCGCCCGCGCGCCTCCACCGCTGGTTGTCGGCTTCGCTGGCGCAGGTCCACTGGACCAGCGCGGCACCGTCGTTGCCTGACCTGTTCTGTACGTCGAGGCACTTGCCGCTGTGCCGCGCGACGAGGCGGACGCCGTCCCCGGTGGTGTCCTCCACCGTCCAGCGCTGGCTTTCGGCCTCGCCGCAGGCGGACTGGACGACGGCCGCGCCGTCGTCGCTGGAGGCGTCACGGACGTCGAGGCACTTCCCGCTGTGCCGGAGCATCGCGCGCACTGTGCCGTCCCCCGAGTCCCGCAGCCAGAACTGCTGGTTGAGGCGCCCCTGCGCGCAGGACCACTGGACCGCGGCCGCGCCGTCCCCCAGGGACTCGTCGGCGATGTCGGCGCACTTCCCGCTGTGCTCCGCGGTGAGCGTCTCCCAGGTGCCGGTGCCGCTCACCTTGCCGGCCTCCGCGTCGACGGAGATCTGCGGGTAGTAGTCCATCGTCATCGTGTCCCCGGTGGGGAAGTCCAGCGGGAGCCACACGTACTGGGAGTCGTTGACGTTCCCGCCCGTCGAGTTGCCCCAGCGGTCGCCCATGTAGAGGTACGACGTCCCGGAGGCGCCCTGGACCGACAGGACGTACGCGGTCTGTGAGCCGTACGTCTTCCCGTCGCCGATGTCCTTCAGCTCGTTCCAGTCGCCGGTGATGCTGTCGGCGCTGCTGTACTTCTGCTGGTTCGGCGACCAGCCGGTGGCGCCGGACGTCAGCAGGAAGTACCTGCCGTCGCGCTTGAACATGGCCGGCGCCTCGCGCGACTGGCCCTCCCAGAGCTTGCGCACCAGGGAGTCCACCTTGGTGTAGTCCGCGGACAGCCGGTAGACGTGCAGATCGGCGTTCTCGTTCGCCGCCGAGATCATGTAGCCGGTGCCGTCGTCGTCGACGAACGTGGTGATGTCCCGCGACATGTGGTCGAGCGGCCGGAAGCTGCCCTGCCAGGCGTAGTCGCCGTCCACGGTGGAGGAGACCGCCACGGCGGCGCGGGCCTCGCCGTAGTCGGAGCCGTTCTCCTTGTGCATCCACATCACGTACTTGCCGGTGGCCTTGTTGTAAATGACCTTGGGGCGCTCGATGTTGGCCCGGTCCAGCTCCGGGTCCGACTTCTCGGTCAGGACGTGGTTGCGGAACTCCCAGGTCTTCAGGTCGGTGGAGCGGTAGGCGGAGACGTACCGGAAGGTGTTGTCCTCGTTCCGGTTCTCACCGAACCAGTAGTAGTACCCGTCCACCTTGATCACGCCGCCGCCGTGGGCGTGCACGACCTCGCCGTTCGGGTCGGTGAACTGGGTGCCGTTGGTGACGGTGACGGCGGCGGAGGCTGCCTGGGCCGAGCCCGGCGGAGCGAGGAAGGAGAGAAGGAGCCCCGCCAGGGCGGCGAACAGCAGGGCGACCACGCCTCTCGCCCTCCGCCTCCTCCTGGGCTCCGGTGTTCTCCTCGTTCTCCTCTGCGGATTCGCGGACATGACTTCTCCCTGTCGGAGTGTGGGGGATGGGGGGTGCGGGGGATGGGCGGGGCGTGCAGGCGTGCGGCTACCCGGCGTCGAGGCCCCAGGCGTGCTTGAGGCGGTCGATCCCGCTGGGGTTGCGGGGGGTGAGGCGCAGGTCCTTGCCGCTGCCCTCCAGGGCGAAGAGGGAGTAGTAGTCGTACGTGGGCCGCTCCTGGTGCTTGCCGCCGAGAGCCGGCCAGTAGATCGCGCCCATGCCGAGGGAGCGGACGGTGTCGGTGTCCGCCCGCAGGTACCGGACGAAGTTCTCGCCGCTGTCCGGGTCGTTGTAGTCGAATCCGGTGTCGGCTTCGTCGTCCATGGGCGCCCCGAACTCGTCCAGGACGGTGCGCGAGGCACAGTCGCCGAGTCCGTTCTTGAGGTCGGCGACCCACCCGTCGTAGTCCTTCGGGCCCTTTCCGAAGGCGTAGTGGTGGAGGGAGAGATAGGTCCCGGCGAGCCTGCTGTCGGCGCACACGGACTTGACCTCGTCGTTGTAGCCGGACCCGCTGACGAAGATCCGTTCCCTGGGGATCGCCGGGCGGTCGGCGATCCAAGTGGCGGCGATGTCCGCCCACTCGCCGGCGCCGTATCCGCGGGGCTCGTTCATCGGCTCGAAGTACACGTGGTCGTTGGTGCCGTACTTGTCCGCGACCGTGTTCCACATCGAGTTGAAGGCGGCCATGTCGATGATCCGGCCGTTCGAGGACGCTCCGTCCTCCCAGTAGGAGAGGACGACCTTGAACCCCTTGGCCGTCGCGGCGTCGATCGCGCCGGTGTAGGCGTCCCACCACGGCGTGCCCACCGACTTGGTGTTGACGGGGAGGCGGACGGTGTTCACGCCGATGCTCTCGAATCCGGTGTAGACGGATTCGGCCTTGGCCTTCACGGTGTCGTAGCTGTCCGCGATGTCCAGCCCTTCGGGTACGAGGGGGGCGTCGACGAAATTGTCGCCGGGGCGCGCCCAGTTCACGCCCCTGAACTGGCTGGGGTCCAGCTCGCTCGGCTCCGCGGTGGCCGATGAAGCGCCGGACACGACGGCGATCGGCACGGCCACCAGTAAGGGCAACAGGCCGGCCAGCGCGCGACGTTGGAGCCGGTGCCTTCGGGTTGGTGGCGGCGGCGTACTGGGGTGCGAGGTGATGTGGGGGGACATCTTTTCCTTCCCTGGTTCGGCGGCCAAGGGCACTCGATGGTTACGTAAACATCCGTTGGGTCGAGTGAAACCTTGGGATCGGCCCCGGCATCTGTCAAGGACTTGCGCACGGAGTGTTTGGTCCTGTGGATTTGCTCCGGCAGTGCGGCAGTTGATCGAGGGTGAGGCGCGAGAGGCGTTGACGAAGCACCGCGCCGCGCCTAACGTCCTTCGACGAAGCCACACAGAATCAAACACATGGCAACGTCATGCCGTGGTGCGCCGCGCGTACCTCACAAGCCGTCGCGGTCGTGCCAGTGCTCCTGCCAGCGCCAGTCGATGGGGTCGTCGGCGCGCTGGTACCGGATGTCCGTGGACAGGCGGGTCACTTCGTCCGGGTCGGTGTTGTCGAGGGAAGCGTGCACCAGGTACGGGGAGTGGACCACCATGTCGCCCGCCTCGTAGTCGGCGATCAGCCAGCGGGAGTCGAACTCCTCGGCCAGCGCCGGGAGATCGGCCGTGATGGATGCGGCGGGCCTGCCAAGGCGGCCGTCCTGTTCCTCGGCGCGCACCCGCTCATGACTGCCTTTGAGGTACACAAGGCCGCCGCGGGTGGCGGGGCAGTCGCCCAACGGGATCCAGGAACTGAGCACTCGGTCGGTGCCCTCCCGTAGATACACCAGGTCGTAGTGGGCCTGGGTGGCGAAGCCGATGCCCGTGTCACCCGCCCGCTGATGCCGGATGATCTTCCGCCGGTGCAGGAACGCCGATGCGTCGAGGAACCACGCGTACCAGTCGCGCAGTGCGGGCTGGGTGCAGAACTCCTGGTAGACGGGGCCCGGCACCAGCTCCTTGAACAGCACCCGGCGCAGGGCCGCCGGGTCTGGGTCGGACCGGCCGTGCTCCCGGAGCCCGGTCGGGGCGAGGGCGTCGAAGTAGTGGCGGCGGAACGCGGTCACGGCGTCCACGGGCAGGGCGCCCTTGAGGTAGAGGTAGCCGTCGCGGCGCAGGCGGGTCCACAGGGCGGCACGGTCGTGCCGCTCTGCGTCGGGTACCGGCGCGAGGGCGCCCATCCTGGTGGGCGCGGTGTCGAGTACGTAGCCGTTGGAGGTCAGCATGGCCACGATCCTGGAGTCGCCGGGCCCGCCGCACCATGCACGAATGCGGGCCCGCGGTGGGACTTTTCGGGGTACGGGCCGTCCCGCCTACAGTGACCGCATGCCGGGCTGGTCGCGTTATCTCACCCCCGCCGCCGCGCACTGGGGGCTCGGCCTGGTGTGCCTGGGAGCCGGCGGGCAGAGCGGCCGTACCGGGACGGTGCGTGAGCGGGTGCTTTCCTCGCATGCCGTGGTCCTCGTGACCGCGGGCCGTGGACGCTGCAACGACCGCCCGGTCGTCCCGCCGACCCTGTTCCACCTGCCGGCGGGCGTGCCCCACACCTACGGTCCCGACGAGCATGGCTGGAGCGAGCAGTGGGCGCTGTACGACGGCCCGGCCGCTCCTGCGTACGCCGAACTCGGCTATCTCCCGGCCGAGGCGACCCCCATGGCCGTCTCCGCGTCGGCCGCCCTGCTGTTCACCCGGCTGCGCAACGCCCTGGACCGCCCCGACCCCGAGACCGCAGCCGCCGCCGCCCTCCACGAACTGATCACCGCGCTCGGCCGCCCGCGGACCGAACACCCCGTGCTGGTCGCGCTGGCCCGCAACAGCGCACTGCCGCTCCCGGTCACGGCGCGCGAACTCGGCCTGACCCCAGAGAAGTTGAGGGACATCGTCCGTCAGCAGACCGGGCACGGCCCGAAGGAGTACGTCCAGCGGCTGCGCATCAGCCGGGCCAAGGAACTGCTCGCGGAGACGGACCTGACCGTCGTCGCCGTCTCCCGCCGCACCGGATTCAACGACCCCGGCTACTTCACCCGCCAGTTCACCCGCCGCACGGGCGTCACCCCGTCCGCCTTCCGTGCCCAGCAGCGCCGGGCGTGACCGCCAGACAAGGCAGGGCTGCCGCCAAGTAGTTGGTGGGGCGGTTGAGACGCGTGGGGCTGCTGCGCGTATGTGACGGCACACGGAAACCCATCCGGCGGTGGCGTACACCGTCGGGGACAGGAGTCGCACGTGTCGCGCAAGAAGACTCTCACCCGGAAGAAGAAGGTCGTCCTCATGGTGGGCGCCGCCGCGCTGGTGGCGGGAACAGCGGTGGTGATGACCGGTACGAGCCAGGCATCGGGAGCATGTGACGGGCTGGCCACCGCGCTGAGCAACAACGAGAAGTTCATCGCGGGTCAGCGGGCCAACCCCGACGCCCAGTCCGCCGCGCGGATCGCCAATCGGGAAGCGGTGATCGAGGAGATCAGGCGGAAGCAGGCGGCGTCGGGCTGCGATGCGGATGCCGGAGCGGGTGCGGAGGGCGGCGCGGAGGCCGGCGCGGGTGCCGGGGCCGGTGAAGGAGCGGGCGCCGGTGAGGGAGCGGGCGCCGGTGAGGGAGCGGGCGCCGGTGAAGGAGCAGGTGCCGGTGAAGGAGCGGGCGCCGGTGAAGGAGCAGGTGCCGGTGAGGGCGGCGCCGGTGGGGACGCCGCTCAGCCGCCGGCGGAGGAGCCGGGCGGCGACGCCACGGCCACGGCCCCGCCCGAGGACGGGGGAGAAGCGGGGGCGGAGGGCGAGGTCGTCTGCGCCGGTTCCACCGTCACGCTGTCCGGCGAGGCCGGCGCGCCGGCCGCGTCCAGCAACGAGTTCCCCGTCGGTACGCAGCTGAAGGTGACGAACCTGGACAACTCCAAGTCCACCACAGTGGAGGTCACTTCGGCGTCGGGCAGCTGTGTGCTGCTCAACAACGCGGCGTTCGAGGAGGTGCGCGAGGCCGGGAAGTTCCTGATCCGCAAGGCGCGGATCGAGCGCGTCGGATAGGCGGGTCCGGTAGGTGGGTCCGGTGGGTGGATCCGGGGATCCCGTGCGCTTGTGCGGCCCTGCCGGTGGCTTCAGGATGCAGGCATGTCTGAGTCAACGTCAGCATCCGCAGCCGCGCCGGGATCCTCGTCACCCTCCGTTCTCGCCGCCCTGGTGGCCGGGTTGCGCGGTGGCGCGATCGAAGTCGTCGACCTCACCGCGCCGTTGTCGTCCAGCACCCCGGTCCTTGAACTGCCGCCCGAGTTCGGGCAGACCAAGGTGTTCGAGCTGGAGGAGATCAGCAGGTACGACGACCGGGGGCCCGCCTGGTACTGGAACAACTTCCGCACCGGCGAGCACACCGGCACCCACTTCGACGCGCCCAACCACTGGGTCACCGGCAAGGACCTCGCCGACGTCGCCTCGGTGCCCGCCCACCAACTGGTGGCTCCCGCTGTGGTGCTCGACGTCACCGACGAGGTCGCCAAGGACCCCGACTTCCTCATCGAGGTGGAGCACATACAGGCATGGCAGAACCGGCACGGTGCGCTGCCCGACGGCGGGTGGCTCCTGGTGCGGACCGGGTGGAGCAGCAGGTCGTACGCGCAGGTGCCCTTCCTCAACGCGGATGAGAACGGGCCTCATACGCCGGGCCTGTCCGCCGCGTGCGCCCGCTGGGTGGCCGAGCAGTCGCCGGTGGCCGGGCTCGGCGTGGAGACGGTGGGCACCGACGCGGGCCGTGCGCACGCCTTCGAGCCGGCGTTCCCCTGCCACTCGTACCTCATGGGCAGCGGCAAGTACGGCCTGACGCAGCTGCAGAACCTGGCCGAGCTGCCGCCGACCGGGGCCGTCGTCATCGCGGGGCCGCTGCCCATCGTCTCCGGCTCCGGGGCGCCGGCGCGGGTCCTCGCCCTCGTCGAACGAGCGGGCCGGCCGTCGTGAAGGTCGCCGAAGCGGTCGGGCGGGCCCTGGTCGCGGCCGGGGTCGGCCGGGTCTTCGGCGTGGTGGGCTCCGGCAACTTCCACGTCACCAACGCGATGGTGGCGGCGGGCGCGAGGTTCGTCGCGGCGCGCCACGAGGGCGGCGCAGCCACCATGGCCGACGCGTACGCACGCGTGCGGGGCGCCGTGACCGCGGTCAGCGTGCACCAGGGGTGCGGGTTCACCAACGCCCTCACCGGGATCGGCGAGGCCGCCAAGAGCCGTACGCCGCTCGTC
Organism: Streptomyces sp. NPDC059037; assembly: GCF_042740015.1. Taxonomy (NCBI): domain Bacteria; kingdom Bacillati; phylum Actinomycetota; class Actinomycetes; order Kitasatosporales; family Streptomycetaceae; genus Streptomyces; species Streptomyces sp. NPDC059037. Next base: position 32,102 of record NZ_JBHYIG010000033.1, on the reverse strand, counting down.
GTGCTCGCGGCGGAGGCGTCGAACCCGCGCTCCAACTTCCATGTAGATCAAGGGGCGTTGGCGCAGGCGGTCGGGGCGCGCAGTGCCCGTGTGACGTCGGCGGCCGACGCCGTCGCGCAGACGACCGCCGCCGTACGCCGTGCCGCCCGGGAGCGGTGCACGGTCGTGCTGAACCTCCCGCTCGACGTACAGGCACTGGACGTCCCGGACGCGGACCGGACCCTGGCCGCCGTGGTGCCGCCGCCCCCGCGTCCCGCCGTCGCACCCGCCGACGACGACATCGCGGCACTCGCCGGGATCCTCGCGCACGCCGAGCGCCCGGTCCTCGTCGCCGGACGCGGCGCGCGCGGCCCCGGCTGCCGCCAGGCCCTTGAGGCGCTCGCCGAGCGCTGCGGCGCGCTGCTCGCGACGTCGGCGGTGGCCCGCGGCCTGTTCCAGGGCAACCCGTGGTCGCTCGATGTGGCGGGCGGGTTCTCGTCACCGCTCGCCGCCGAGCTGATCCAGGACGCCGACGTGATCGTGGCCCTGGGCTGTTCGCTCACCATGTGGACGACGCGGCACGGCCGGCTCATCGGCACGGACACGACCCTGGTCCAGGTCGACGACGACCCCGAGGCGCTCGGCGCGCACCGCCCCGTCCATCTCGGGGTCGGCGGCGACGTGCTCCTGACGGCGCGGCAGACGCTCACCGCGCTGGGCGACGGCGGCGGCCGCGGCTACCGCACGCCCGCCACCGCCGAAGCGCTCGCCGCGCGGCTCGACTGGCGCGATGTCCCGTACGACGACACCGGCACCCGGGACCGTATCGACCCGCGGACGCTCAGCATCGCCCTTGACGGCATCCTCCCCGCGCAGCGCGTGATCGGCGTCGACTCGGGCAACTTCATGGGCTACCCGACGATGTACCTGTCCGTGCCCGACGAACAGGGCCTGTGCTTCACGCAGGCCTTCCAGTCCATCGGCCTCGGACTCGCCACCACGATCGGCGCGGCCCTGGCCCGCCCGGACCGTCTCGCGGTGGCCGCGCTCGGCGACGGCGGGGCGCTGATGAGCGCCGTCGAACTCGACACGGTGCGCAGGCTCGGCCTGCCCATGGTGGTCGTGGTCTACAACGACGACGCGTACGGAGCGGAGGTGCACCACTTCGGCCCGGACGGATTCCCGCTCGGCACGGTCGAGTTCCCGCCCACCGACATCGCCGCCGTGGCCCGCGGCCACGGCTTCGAGGCGGTCACCGTGCGCACGCCCGCCGACCTGAAGGCCGTACAGGACTGGGTCGTCGGCCCGCGCACCGCACCGCTGCTCATCGACGCCAAAGTGGTGCGGGAGCACGGGGCATGGTGGCTGGAGGAGGCGTTCCGCGGACACTGAGCGCGCGGCGTGCGGCGCCTAACGCCCGCCGGCCTCCTCCTTCTTCTTCTCCTCCTCGCCCTCGGCGTCGATGTGCGGGAGCACCCTGTCCAGCCACCGCGGGGTCCACCAGGCGGCCTTCCCCAGCAGGGTCATGACGGCGGGCACGAGCAGCAGGCGGACCACGGTGGCGTCGATGAGTACGCTCGCGGCCAGGCCGAGGCCCAGCATCTTCACCACGATGTTGTCGCTGACGATGAACGCGGCGAAGACGCTGACCATGATCAGTGCGGCGCAGGTGATGACCCGTGCGGTGATCTCCAGGGCATGGGCGACGCTCGCCCGGGGATCCCGGGTGCGCAGCCAGGCCTCGCGGACCCGGGAGAGCAGGAAGATCTCGTAATCCATGCTCAGGCCGAAGACGATCGCGAACATCATCATCGGTACGTAGCTCTCGATCGGGACCTTCCCGGAGACGCCGAGCGCCGGACCGCCCCAGCCCCACTGGAAGACGGCCACCACGACTCCGTAGGACGCCGCGATCGACAGGACGTTGAGTACGGCGGCCTTGACCGCGACGAGCAGCCCGCGGAACACGGTGAGGATGACGAGGAAGGCAAGGCCCACCACCACCGCGATGATCAGCGGCAGCTTCTTGGAGACGATCTCCATGAAGTCGCCCTGCGCGGCGGTCGTCCCCGTGACGTACGTCTGCGCGCTGGTCCCCGACACCGCCTGCGGCAGCACGTCGTCGGTGAGCCGGTTGAGCAGGTCCGTGGTCCGCTCGTCCTGCGGGGCGGCGACGGAGTAGGCCGTCGAGATCAGGACGTCGCCGTCCGAAGTGGGCTGGAGCGGGGTGATCGCGGCCGCGTCCGGCACATCGGTGAGGGCCTTCTGCGCCTGGGACTCCAGCGACTGTCTGTCGTTCTGCGGCACGTCGCTCTGGTCGATGACGAGGGTCATCGGGCCGTTCGAGCCCGGCCCGAAGGCGTCGGACATCAGGTCGAAGGCGCGCCGGTCGGTGAAGGACTTCGGGTCCGCCCCGTCGCCGATGTGCCCCAGCTGGAGGGAGAAGACCGGGATCGACAGGACGGCGAGCACGACGACGCCGCCGGTCAGGAACCACCAGGGCCGCCGCTCCACGCGCTGCGCGTAGCGGTGCCAGCCGCCCTGCGCCGTCGCCCCCGGCTCGGTGTTCGTCTCGGCCACGGGGGTCCGCACACGCAGCTTGTCGATCCGCCGCCCGATGAGGCCGAGCAGCGCCGGGACCAGCGTCAGCGCGCCCAGTACGGCCGTGACGACGGTGACCGCGGCGGCAAGCCCCAGCTTGCCGATGAACGAGATCCCCGAGACCCACAGGCCGGACAGGGCGATGATCACCGTGCATCCGGAGACCAGTACGGCCCGGCCGCTGGTCGCCACCGCGTGCCCGGCCGCCGTCGAGGGGTCCTGGGTCAGGAGGTTCTGGCGGTGGCGGGTGACCAGGAAGAGCGCGTAGTCGATCCCGACGCCGAGCCCGATCATCGTCGCAAGGGTCGGCGAGACCGTGGCGAAGGTGAACGCGGCCGCAAGCAGCCCCAGGCAGGCCAGACCGCAGATCACGCTGATCAGCGCGGTCACCAGGGGCAGCAGCGCGGCGATCACACTGCCGAAACCGACCAGCAGGACCACGATCGCCACACCGAACCCGATGGCTTCGCTCGTCCGGTCGTCCGGCTCGGGCCGGGCCAGCTCGCCCAGCGGGCCGCCGTACTCCACCTCCACGCCGACGGCACGCAGCGGCTGGACGGCGTTGTCGACGCCGTCCAGATAGTCGTCGCCGAGCGTGGAGGGCTGCACGTCGAAGCGGACGGTGATGTATCCCGTCTTGCCGTCGGAGGACAGCGGCCCCACGTTGGGCGTGCCGGCGGGCTGCTGCTGCGCGGACAGCGGGTTCTGCGCGGACAGCACATGAGGGAGCTTCTGCAGACTGCTGACGGCCGAGCCGACCTGGCTGCTCAGGTCGCTGAGCGACTTGGCCGAATCGTGCAGCACGACCTGCGCGCTGTAGCCGCCGGCCGCGGGCTCATGCGCCTTGAGTACGTCGAGGCCCTGCTCTGACTGGGTTCCGGGCAGGGAGAAGTCGTCGGAGTACTCACCGCCCAGTTTTCCGTTCAGAACCTGCAGGCCGACCAGAGCGGCCAGCCACACCACGATGACGATCACGCAGTGGCGGGCGCACCACTGCCCGGTCCTGCGGAGCCGGCCCCCGCGCGGCGACGGGCTCGCAGGTGACCCCTCGGTCGGGCTGTGCGGCATGGACATGCTGGCTCCCGGAGGCGTCGATCACTGCCGATTCAACGCAATGCCGGAGCTCCCGGCACCCAGGGGCGGGGAAACGGGTGATTCCCGCCCCCTGTCCGTACCCGCGGCTTGCACCACCGCGTTCCGCTATGCCACGGGCGAGTACCGGATCGCGGAGATGTCGAACTGCAGCCGCACCTTCTCGCTCACCATGGTGCCGCCCGCCTCCAGACGCTGGTTGTAGACCAGGCCCCAGTCGGTGCGGTCGATGGTGGTGGTGCCGTCGAAGCCGGCCCGCTCGTAGCCGAACGGGTCCACGACCGAACCGAGGTAGTCGAGTTGCAGCTCGACGGGCCGGGCGATCCCGCGGATGGTCAGATCCCCCGCCATACGGAAGGTCTCCCCGCCCTCATGGACGGTCGACGTGCTGCGGAACACCATCTCCGGGTGGCGGCGCGCGTCGAAGAAGTCGGCGCCTATGAGGTGCGCGTCCCGCTGCTCGACGCCCGTGTCGACGCTGCCGACCTGGATGACGATCTCGGCACTCGAGGCGGCGGGCCGGTCGCCGTCGAAGTGCAGCGTGCTGGTGTAGTCGGCGAAGGCGCCGCGCACCGTCGTGACCATCGCGTGCCGCACGGAGAATCCGATGCGGCTGTGCGGCCGGTCGATGGTCCACTCGCCCGTCAGCGCACGCAGCGCCGGGTCAAGTGCCGCGCCGGCGCCGGAGGAAGGGGTTCTGGGGCCCACAGCCGGCGTCGGCTCGAGGGTCGCGGTCTGGCGACGGCTGAAGATACCCATGATGTCGTCGTCTCCTTAGGGTTGATCACTCCGTGTTATCACGGCGGAGACTTGCTCTACGGAGAGAGATGGGAGGTCTCGTCCGGGTTCCATGCCCCTGACTGCAAAGATGCACAAGATCGACACGGATGTGGATGCACGGGTGGGTGGCCTGGCGTCACACAGGGTCATGCCGGGGAGGTCTGTTTCTTGGCGTCGCCGAAGCGGCCGGACAGCCACATGATCAGCACGATGCCCACCGGGATGGCGAGGATGCCGAGCAGCCAGGCCAGGGGGTAGTGCTCACTGATCCAGCACGCGCCACCGCTCTCGTAGCAATCGGCGTCCCGGTTCCGGCGTTTGGGCTTGATCGCGCCGAATTGGAGACCGGCGAGGAACGTGCTCGCCGCATAGGCCGTGACCGTGGTCAGCGCCCATCCGGACGCCCTGGTCAAGCCCGCCCGTCCCTGGGCGGCGCTCTGCTTCGTACGCATCGCCGCCATGGCCATCAGGGCGATCGCGGCGGGCAACAGCAGGCCGACGGTGACGGCGAAGCCGTAGCCCTCGGCCGGCCAGTGCGGTGCGAGGCCGGCCCACAGGGGAGCGGTCCAGAAGAAGGTGCCGACCGCGGCCCCCATCACCCCGAGGACGCAAGCCGTGATCTGGGGCCAGGACATGGCGCTCTTGTCCTTGGTCTTCTTGCCCTTCCTCCCGGCCGGCTTCCGCTCCTGTCGCGGCCGCGGAGTGCGCGGTTCCACCGGCAGCGCCGACGGTGTGGCCCTGCGCCGCTTCGGCCTCGATGAACCCGCCATCCCGAATGTCCCCCGCTCCGTACGTTGTCTGGGTGCCGCGACATTCCACCACGCCGCAGCCGGGCCCGACCGGGGGCCGGCTCCTGGTGCTGCGTACCGTCGTCGTGTCGTCCCCGGCCACGCAGAAAGGCATGGCGCATGAGCAGCAGTACCTCGCCCACGGAGCGGCCCGGGCGGCCCGAGCGGCCGGAGCGGGCCTTCCCCACGCCGCACGGGCTCGTCGGCGTAGGAGTCGTCGTCCTCGACGCGAGCGGGCGCGTGCTGCTCGGGCTCGGGCACGACGGGCGCTGGGAGCTGCCGGGCGGCAAGGTCGACCCCGGCGAGAGCTTCGAGGACGCGGCGGTGCGTGAACTGGCCGAGGAGACCGGCCTGTCGGCGGATGCGGAGGATGTCCGGATCGGCGCGTTCTTCGTGGACGGGGAACGCGGCGTGACCCGTGTGACGGCCGGAGCACTCGTGACGACGGCCTCAGGTGCCCCGGCCAGGGTGCGCGAGCCGGACAAGATCGAGCGGTGGGCCTGGTTCGCGCCCCGGGACGTACCGTCCGAGCTCTTCGCGCCGTCGGCCGCCGTACTGAACGGATGGCGGCCGGAACTGGGTGTGGCGTCCGGTGCGTTCCGCCGCTATCCCGCTGCCGCCGGGTGACGTCACGCCTCGCCCGGCCAGGCGGCGAACCGGCGCAGCCCGTAAAGCAGCGGCTGGGGCGGTTCGTCGGCGAGTTCGGCGTCCATCACCTCCCCGAAGACGACGGTGTGCGTGGACACGGTGGTGAGTTCGCTGACACGGCACTCGGCGACGGCGAACGCGTCATGGGCCAGCCAGGGCAGGCCCTCGCTGCCCAGGCGCTTCCAGTGCACCCGGGCGAACCGGTCGTCGACGGGGGAGGAGAAGACCTCCGCCGCCGACCGGGCCCCGGCGTGCAGCAGGTTCAGCGCGAACCAGCCCCGCTCCCGCACCGCCGCCAGGGTGCTGCTGCCCGCCGTGAGGCAGACCAGGACCGTCGGCGGGACCATGGTCACGCTGCACAGCGCGGAGCAGGTCGCGCCCCGCGGCTCCCCGAGTTCGTCGATTCCCGTCACCACCGCGACACCGGTCGGGAAGCCGCTCATCAGGGTCCGGTAGCGGTCGGCTTCGACGGGCCCGGTCTGCCTGCGCCCGTTCATGCGCTGTGCAGGCGGCTCAGATAGTCGTGGTGCGACGGCAGCGTCGCGAGCAGCCCGCGCTGCTCCTCCGCGACCCGCGCGAAGAGCGGCCGGGCCCCCTCCAGGGACTCGGTGCGGTGCAGCAGCGCGGGCAGCGGGTGCTCGGGCTGCAGGCCGAGACCGGAGAAGATGCAGTAGTAGCTGCCGTTGGTCCAGAAGTTGCGGAACTCCGCGTCGAAGTTGCCGTAGTACTCGCTCTCGCCGGCCGTCGGTGCGTTGACGGGCAGCCCCGCCCGGTACATGGCGATCTTCTCCTGGATCTGGTCGGAGAGCTTCAACTCCTTGTTGGCCCGCCAGAATTCGGTGTCGTTGCGGGGCGCGAGCGCGAAGTGCGCCTGCAGGAAGTCCCTGGAGTCGTCGAACATCGCCTCGATCTCGGCGTTGAAGCGGTCGCTGAGCACCGGCTCGAACCGCTTGTCGGGGAAGTGCTTCGCGAGCTGGTAGATGGCCGCGGTGATGAAGTAGATCCCCGTCGATTCGAGAGGTTCGAGGAAGCACGAAGACAGGCCGATGCTCACGCAGTTCTTCACCCAGGCACGCCGGTTGCGCCCGACCCGGAACCGCACGTGGTTCAGCGGCGCCTGCTCGGGGTCCAGGTCCCACAGCCGGCAGAAGTCCTCGGTGGCCTCGTCCTGGCCGGTGAACTCGCGGGAGTAGACGTATCCGGTGCCGAACCGCCCGAGCAGCGGAATGCGCCAGGTCCAGCCCGACTTCATGGCGATCGCCGAGGTGTAGGGCTCGACGCCGTGCGCCGCGTCGTCGTGCGGCACCGCGGAGGCGACCGCGCTGTTGCACAGCAGGTGGTCGCTCATGTCGACGAAGGGCTCCGCCATCGCCTGGTTGATGAGCAGCCCACGGAAGCCGGAGCAGTCGACGAACAGATCGCCGTCGAGGACCGTGCCGCTCTTGGTGCCGAGCCCCGTGATGAACCCCCGGTCGTCCCGGTGCACTTCGGTCATCTCGTCCTGGACGTGCAGCACCCCCTGCTTGTCGGTCGCGTACCGGCGCAGGAAGTCCGCCACGAGATGCGCGTCGAAGTGCCAGGCGTAGCGGGTGACCCGTTCGCCGTCGAAGCGGCGGGGCGCCGTCTTCGCGTCCATCAGCGGTGGTTCGCGGAAGCAGGAGTAGTCGTACGGCAGATCCGTCGCACCCCGCTGCCGCTCATGGACCCAGTAGTGCGACAGCGGAAGGCCGTCGTGCTCGGGCAGGATGCCGAACGGGTGGTAGAAGTGGTCGGGCCGCCCGTTGAGCTCGCGCCCCTGGGGCTGACCTTCGCCCTCGGTACGCCAGTTGATGAACTTGACCGCCATTTTGAAGGACGCGTTGCACTCGGGCATCCACTCTTCCTCCGCCAGGCCGAGATGGTCGAACAGGACCCTCTGGAGGTTGGGCACGGTCGCCTCGCCGACACCGATGCGTGGTATGCCGGGAGCTTCGAGGACGGTGATGGCGGCGGTGTTCCTGAGTGACTTCGCCAGATAGGCGGCGGTCATCCAGCCGGCCGTGCCGCCACCGAGAATGACGATCTTCTTGATCCTGCGGTCCACTGCGGGACTCCCCCTTAGATCGTTCGCCTGCAGATCGTTCGCATATCGCTCATGGCGCGGAGCGGCTCGATGCTAGGCACCGGGTGTGCGCGGGGGACGCGGACGTCGGCGCCGTCCGGCAGAACCCATGCGGCCGCGCGGGATGCCGCCCCGCACGGTCACGGGCCGGGGTAGTACGAGCCGGACGATTCACGGGTACGGGCCGCGCGGTGGGGGATGTGGCGGCCACGCGCCAAGCAGCAGACTCGGCTCCCGTGTTGATATCGAGCGAAAGGCGGACCGGCGGCGCAGTGGTAATCGGCGCCGGGATCTCGGGCCTGGTGGCGGCCCACGAGCTGGAGCGACTCGGCCACCGCGTGGCCGTGCTCGAGGGCAGCGAGCGGATCGGCGGCCGCATCCACACCCACCGTTTCGGCGACACGGACGACGCGGCGTACGCGGAGCTCGGCGCCATGCGGATCCCTCAGACCCACACCTTCACCATGCGGTACGTGGCGAAACTGGGCCTGGAGTCCGCGCTGCGCCCCTTCTCGACGATCCTGAGCGACGAGAACAACTACCTGCCCACCGGACGGGGGTTCGTCAGAGTCCGGGAGGCGGCCGGGCCCGTCGTGGAGGACCTGCGCAGGGACCTGCCCGTCGGACACCACCGCCCCGCGACCGTCGTCTTCGGCGCGTGGCTCGCGGCCACCGTGCGGGTGCTGGGCCCCGGAGAGCTGCGGGACGGACTCGTCGGGGACCTCGCGGGACTGCTCGACCTCGCCGACGGGGTCGACCTCGCGCCGTATCTGCGGGGCCCCGCCGATGACCGGATCGACCTCGGCCAGGTCTTCCGTGACCACCCCGGGCTGCGGGCGGGCTGCGGGCGACGCCTTGAGGGATTCCTCGACGACATCCTCGTGGAGACGGGTCCCGGGCTCTGGTACCTCAGCGGCGGCATGGCCCAGCTCACCGACCGGCTCGCCGCGTCGCTGCGCGGACCGGTCCTGCGGCGCCAGGAGGTGCTGGGACTCGGCGTCCGGCCGGGCGGCGTCGACATCCGGGTGCGCAGCCGGCGCGGCACGCGGACACGGGCGTACCCGCTGGCCCTGTGCACGCTGCCGTTCTCCGTGCTGCGCGGCCTCGACCTCGACGGGTTCGACGAGGACAAGCGCGACATCATCCGCTCCGTCGAGTACGGGGCGGCGACCAAGGTGGTGCTGCACTGCCGGGAGGCGTTCTGGGAACGCGACGGCATTCTCGGCGGCGCCTCCGCCACCGGCGGACGGACCCGGCAGACCTACTATCCGCCGCGCGACGCGGGACCGGGGCGCGGCGCCGTACTCCTGGGCAGCTACGCGATCGCCGAGGACGCCGATCTGCTCGGCAGCCTGCCGAAGGCCCGGCGCCCCGAGGCCGTCGTCGAGGAACTCGCCCCGCTGCACCCCGAGTTGAAGGAACCGGGCATGGTGCTCGACTCCGTGAGCGTCGCCTGGGGGCACAACCCCTGGAGCCAGGGGTGCACCTCGCGCCGCTGGGGCAAGGACGCGGCCGCGCGGACCGTCGAGCGCCGCCGCGCGGCCCGCCCGCAGGGCCGGCTCTTCTTCGCCGGTGAGCACTGCTCGTCCTGCCCCGCGTGGATCAACGGAGCGATCGAGTCGGCGCTCGGGGCGGTCACGGCCCTGGACGCCTTCGTCCAGGGGGCACCCCAACGGCACGACGATGCGGAGGATTGAGTGAGCGTCTTCGACGTCCCCCGGCTGCACTTCGCCGGCACCGCGGTCACCCGGCTGCCCACCGGGCCGCGGGGCGGCCTGTACGACCTGGCCCGCAACCAGGCCATGACGCAGGACGGGCCGTACCCCGTGGAAGGACCGGTGGGGGAGTACCACGACCACCTCGAACGGATCGGCGCCAAGGGCCACAACTTCGGTGGCAACGGGCACTTCTGGGTGGACGCCACCGTCCGCGGCTGGGAGCGGGCCCCCGGCGAGATCGACACCACCGACGCGGTGGTCGGCCGGCACGTCGACATGTGGGGCCACTACAACGACTACCTGGCCACGACCTACAACCGGGCCCGCGTCCTCGACGTCGACCCCGCGTCGAACTGGACCACCACCCTGATGATCGGCCAGTTCTGCTTCGGCAGGCTCGGCCGCTCCCACGACGTCGGCTACATGGCGGTCGGGGACGTGCGCGGCATGCAGCCGCCGCGCCGGCAGAACCCCCGGTACGTGCGCGGCCCCGAAGGGCAGCAGCCGGACGTACGGTTCAGCCGCTCGGTGGTGCACCAGTTCGCCGTGGACCGCGAAGAGGGCCTGGAGTGGCTCGACGAGGCGGAGGCGTCCGAGGCGGCACGGCTGCTGCGGGCCCGCACCACGGGCGGCGGCGCGGACGGGCTCCTCGTGCGGTTCGCGCTGAGCAACATGGCGACGCCGAAGGCCGAAGACGCCCCGGACTTCTGGCAGTTGAGGGGCACGATCGCGCCCTGGCACCGGGACGAGCCGCGCAACTGCCCCGTGGGGCGGCTGCTCAGCGCCCGCCGCACCGCAGGACCGCTGCACAGCGCGGCGGTCGAGGTGACCGACGGCCACGCCACGCTTGACCTGATCACCGCCGTGCCCGTCGAGTCCCGCAGCCCCGAGCCCGGCCCCGGGCCCATCCACCGGCTCGGCCCCCGACTGGACGCGGGCGACCTGGAGTTGCGCACCCGGGACTCGGGCCGCCTCGTCGCCCGCGTCCCGAGGGCGGCGTATCTGGGGGACACCGATGTGTCCGGCGGGCTCGTCACCGTACCCGTGGAGCGGGGCCGCACCGACGAGCCCCTGGTCCTGACCGGACTGCGGGACGGCGGGCCGCCCGTGGTGCTGCTCACCGAGGAGGAGACGACCGTCGCCGTCGACGAAGCGAGCCTCTTCCTTGAGCACCCCGACCCCCGCACCGGCGAGAGCCACGCCGTCGACGTGGAGATCCGTACGTACCGGCTCGGGCGTCCCGCGGCCGTGCCCGACCTGAGGGTCGAGCAGTACGTCAACCCGAGGGCGCTGCCCGCCGATCCGCGCGCCACCGCGCCCGGGGCCAGGAGCACCGACATCCGGACGCTCGACCTGCGGCCCGGCGGCCTCGACGCCACGGGCCCGTACGCCGCGGGCTGCGTCATCGCCACCGACCGGGAGGGCCGCGGCCGTCTCACCCTGCGGTCGGCGGCTCCCGGCGCGGCCCGGCTGCTGTTCCTGCCGGCCGCCGAACCGCCGCCCTGCGACCCCGCCGAACCGGGATCAGCCGCCCGTGGCTACGACAACGACGACCTGCTCGGCTACTGGCCCGCGATGGGCGCCATGGCGGTCCGTACGCTGCCCGACACCTGGCACCTCGACGACATCCCGCAGGACGACATCACGCCCGAGCTGCTCTACCGCGAGGTGTTCGCCCCGTACGAACTGCTCTACTCCTTCATGAAGGACGAGATCTTCAGCCTGCGGGACGCCTGCAAGGTGGCCACCTATCCGCGTCTGATGTGGCTGATGTGCGACCCGCGCAACAAGGACAAGACCTTCTACATGCCGCCCACCCGCGACATGACGGGACCGCAGACCCGGCTGCTCCTGAAGTATCTGCGCGCCGACGAGAGCGGCCGCGCGGCCCCGCCCGCCTTCGTGCCCGCACGGGCCCGCGAGGGCGCCATCACGACGCGGCAGCAGCTCTACGACGGTCTTCGCGAGGCGGCGACCATCGAACTGGCCGTCATGATGCAGTACTTGTACGCCGCCTGGTCCATCCCGCTGTACGAGGCGGGCCGGGAGTACGTACGGCGCGGCGAGTGGAGCGAGGAGCAGTTCCGGCTCGCCTGCGGGGACGGCGGCGAGACGCTCAGCAACGGAATGCGCGGCAGCCTGCTGCACGTGGCCCGCGAAGAGATGATCCACTTCCTGGTCATCAACAACATCATCACCGCCATGGGACAGCCCTTCCACCTCCCCGCCATCGACTTCGCCACCGTCAACAGTGGTCTTCGGCTGCCGCTGGGGCTCTGTCTGGAGGGCTTCGGACTGAGCAGCCTGCAGCGGTTCATCGAGCTGGAGCAGCCGCACTCGCTGCGGCGCGGCCTCGCCGACGACCCGGCGGCCGCGAACACCTCCGCAGGGGGCGGGCTCTATCCGTACGACTCGCTGAGCGACCTCTACGAAGCCATCAAGGAAGGCATCCGGCGGGTGCCCGACCTGTTCCTCGTCGACCCCGGACGGGGCGGCGGCGAACACCATCTGTTCATGCGGGAGTCGGTCAACGCGGTCCACCCCGACTACCAGTTGGAGGTCGACGACGTACGCAGCGCGCTCTTCGCCATCGACTTCGTCACCGAACACGGCGAGGGCGGAGTGATCGACACGACCAAGCCGGACGGAGAGGCGCACTTCGACACGTTCCTGCGGATGTCCGATCTGCTGATGGCCGGGCATCTGAAGGACCCCGGCGACCGGCGCGCGCCCTGGACGCCCGCCTACCCGGTGCTGCGCAACCCGACGCTCCACGCGGGGAGCGGCGCCGCCGACCAGGTGACCGAGCCCGCGGCCCGGTCGGCGATGGTGCTCTTCAACCGCTCGTACTTCCTGATGCAGCAGCTGATGATCCAGCACTTCGGCTCCGCGGCGGACGCGAGCCTGCGGCGCTCGAAGCTGATGAACGCCGCCATCGACGTGATGACGGGCATGATGCGGCCGCTGGCCGAGCTGATCGTCACCCTGCCGTCCGGGCGGCCCGGCAGGACCGCGGGGCCCTCCTTCGAACTGGAGGAGCAGCCCGGTTTCCTGGCCCGCCCGGACGTCGCGCGGCGGTCCATAGCACTGCGCTTCGCGCATCTGGCCCGATCGGCCGAAGAACAGCCGGGGCTGCCGTCGCGAGTGGCCGAACTGATGCGGTACTACGCGGACTTCTTCCGGGAGTTCGATACGCGCGGGTAATACCGACCTGGGGAACGGAATCCGATGCAAGGAACTTTTCTCGAACGGCTCAGGAAGAACATCGAGGAACCGTACGGCCTCTACCGGGAATTCAGGGAGAACGACCCCGTGCACTTGCTGCCGGGGCGCGCGGAGGCCACGGAACAGCAGTGGTTCGTGTTCCGCCACGACGATGTGGGCAAGGTGTTGACGGGCCGTCATTTCGGTCGCAGGGCCGCCGTCGGATACCGCGGATCAGGGCCGCCGCCCGCACTCATCCCGCCGGGATTTCCGCGGCTTGCCAGGAGCGTCGAGAACTGGCTCGTTTTCATGGATCCGCCGGCGCACGGGAGGCTGCGTTCGCTGATCGCCGACCGGTTCGCGGACCGGCTGCGCAGCGGTGAACTGAACGAGGCGGTGGACAGGATCACCGCGGATCTCGCCCGGGGCCTCGCCGGGCGGTCCATGGTCGAACTGGTCGACGACTACGCGGCCCCGCTGCCGTTGCTCGTGGTGCTCGAGGTGCTCGGGGTGGACCCCCGGGACCGCGATGCGCTGCGCGGGCACGCGCTCGCGCTGCGCGAGGGGAGCAGCTTCCGCCCCGGCGACCGGGCGGCCCGGCTCGCGCGGGCGGAGGAGGCGGCGGGCCGGCTCGACGACTACTTCCGGGCAGCGGTGCACGACCGGCGCCGCACGCCCCGTACGGATCTGATCGGGGAGTTGGTCGCCGCCGACGACGGGAACGGCCCGCTGACGGACGACGCGCTGGTGGGGACCTGTGTGCACCTGCTCACCTCAGGGCACGAGGCCACGTCCAACGTGGTGTCCAAGGCGGCGCTCGCACTGCTCGGCGCCCCCGCGGCGCTCGCCGAGCTGCGGGCGCGGCCCGAGGCGCTGAGCGGGGCCGTGGACGAACTGATCCGCTACGACGCGCCGGTGCAGATGGTGACCCGGTGGGCCTACCGCGACGCGCGGGTCGGCGGGCGCGCGGTGCGCCGCGGCGACAAGCTCACCCTGGTCCTCGGTTCCGCGAACCGGGACCCCGACCGCTACCCCGATCCCGACGAGCTGAGGATCGGGCGGGACGTCGGCCGGCACTTCGGCTTCGGCATGGGGATCCACCATTGTCTGGGATACGGGCTTGCCCGCATGGAGACCACCAAAGCGCTTCAGTCCATCCTTGAATTACTTTCTGAGGTGGACACGACCGACGTGCGGGTCCGCTACGCGGACGACATCGTCTTTCACGGTCCCGAAAGGATTGAACTGAAGGTTCGTCAGACGACCGGACCCGAACGCTGAACAAAAGACAACGGACCTCTGTGTAGGGTCGAATTCAGCCAAAATAAACTGTGCCTCTATTGATCAAGTGGATCGCGGTATGCTGCGATTTGCCATCCCAATCGGCATACGCTCCGATACGTGAAGAGCAAGATTTGGGGGAAGTCCGTATGAGGTTTCAGGTCCTGGGGAACTTCGAGGTTCTCGCCGGCGATCAGGTACGAACGCCGAGTGCGCCAAAGCTGAGAAAGACCCTGGCCCTCCTGATACTGAGGCACAACCAAGTGGTGTCGACCAAGGAACTGATAGACGAGTTGTGGGGAATGCGGCCGCCCAGCAAAGCGGTGCGGGCCGTGCACACGTACATATACGAACTGCGCCGGGCCCTGGAGGAGCCCGAGCTCGGCCCCACCCCCTGCCGGCTGCTGACCCGGCCCAACGGCTACCTCGTCCAGCTGCCGGACAACGCTGTCGACCTGAACGCGTTCCGCGCCCTGGTGAAGGACGGCAGCGAGGCGCTCTCCGCGGGGAACCCGGCCCGCGCGGGACGGATGCTCGCCCGCTCGCTCTCGCTGTGGCGGGGCAGCGCGCTGGCCAATGTGGACTGCGGCGAACTCCTCGAACCGCACGCCGCCGAGCTGGAGGAGAGCCGGATGCGCGCCCTGGAGCTGCGCATCGAGGCCGACTTCCAGCTCGGCAGGCACCAGCAACTGACCGCCGAACTCAAGGCGTTGGCCGCCGCCATGCCGCTGCACGAGGGGGTGTACGCGAAGCTGATCCTGGCCCTGTACCGGTCCAACCGGCGCGGCGAGGCGCTGAAGGTGTTCCAGGACCTGCGCCGCCATCTGATCAGGGAACTCGGACTCGAGCCCGGTCCCGAACTCCAGCGGCTGCAGCAGGCCGTGCTCGCCGCCGACTCCACCCTCGACCCGCCGTCGACGCCCGAGACGCGGACCTCGGCCCCCGCCCGCTGGGTCGCCGTCGGACCACCGGCCCAACTGCCGCGCGACAGCGTCGACTTCATCGGCCGCGAGGCGGTCGTCGGGGAGCTGGCCGGGACGCTGCGGCGCGGCGGCGCGAGCGACACCGCGATGCCGCTGGTCTCCCTCATCGGCATGCCGGGCGTGGGCAAGACGGCCACCGCGGTCCACCTCGCCCACACGGTCCGCCGGGAGTACCCCGACGGCCAGCTCTTCCTCTCGCTGCGCGGCACGCGGGCGGTCCCGCTGAGCGCGATGGACGGCACGGAACAGATCCTGCGGGGGATCGGGGTGCCGTCCGAGGAGCTGCCGACCACGCTCGCCGGGCGGATCGCGATGTTCCGCACCTGGTCGTCCGGCCGCCGGGTGCTCCTGGTGCTCGACGACGCCGACTCGATGGCGCAGGTCGACCCGCTGCTGCCCGGCGGCACGGGCTGCGCGGTGCTCATCACCGGGCGTACGCGGCTCTACGGCCTGCCCGGCGCCCGCAGCGTGCGCCTCGGCCCGCTCGCCGTGCGGGACGGCGTCGACCTGCTCGCGCGGCACGTGGGCAGAGAGCGGATCGCCGCCGAACCGGACGCCGCACAGGGCCTGGTCCGGTTCGTGGAGGGACTGCCGCTTGCCGTCAACTTCCTCGGCGAGCGGCTCGCCGCGCTGCCCGACGCCAAGGTCTCCGCCGTGCTCGAAGGGATCGAGTCGGCCAAGGGGGTGTGCGGGCTCTCCGAGCTGGCCGCCGTGGGCCTCGATCTCTACGGCCGGTTCGAGGCGAGCTTCAGCAGACTCGACGAGGAGACCCGGAAGATGGCGCTGCGCCTCGCGCTGATGCCGCGCCGCCGGTTCGACGTGGCCCAGGCGGCGCGGACGCTCGGCGTCGACAGTGCCGTCGTCGAGCTGCTCCTGATGCGCCTCTCCGACGCGTCGCTCCTTGAGGCCGCCGGGCCCGACGGGGCGTCACCAGATCAACGGACGTACTGGTTCCCGGAGTTGGTGAGGGAGTACGCCACCGAACGGGGCTCCGACCGGGCGCTCGCGTCGCTGCCACGGGTCGGCTCCGGGCGCGCGGACCGCTTCCGGGAGGAGTCCCGGCGCTGAGGTCCGCCGCACCGGGCGCCGGCACGGGATGGCACGCTGCGCGGCAGGTCACGCGGTGCGCGAAGGGCAGCGCATCACCGTCGCCTGAGCACTCCTTGACCGGCGATGGTCAGCCTGGGTCTGTCGTCAGGGCTCGTGGAGTCGCGCACGGCTCCCGGGCCGCGAAGGCCGCAGTGCGCGAACGGGGGGCGGGAGCATGACTGTCTGCACGGAGTTACGGGAGTTACGACGCCAAGGACCAGCGCTCGGTCAGGGCCCGCAATCGGGGGTCCTGTGGTGCGGGCACGAGCGGCAGTGGGAGCGCTTGTGCGAACTGCTCGACCGGGCCGCGGGATCGGGCGGCGGCGGCATCCTCCTGGTGGAGGGACCGCCGGGCGCGGGCCGCAGCAGGCTGCTCGCCGATGTGGCCCAGGCCGCTTCCGCGCGCGGCCTCTCGGTGGCCCGCGGCGCCGCAGACGAGGTGCGCAGCGCGGTGCCGCTCGCACCGCTCGCCGCGGCGCTCGGCGCCGACCTCGACGCATCGGCCGACGGCACCGCGTCCGTGTCCCGGCTGATCGGCCACCTCCGCTCGCACGTGGAGGAACGGCTGCGCCGCGCGCCGACCGCGGTCGTCATCGACGACCTGCAGTGGGCGGACCCGGCGACCCTGGCGGCGCTGGTCATGCTGGTCGCGCGGTTCGCGCAACGGCCGCTCGTGTGGGTCCTCGCGCGCCGCATCGAGGCCGGATCGCGGACGGAGGACCGGCTGTTCCGCCAGCTGCGGCTCGCCGCCGGGGCCGACCTCGTCAGGCTCGGACCGCTGCCCGACCCGGCGGTCCGGCAGATCGCCACCGAGGTGCTCGGCGCCGTGCCCGCACCGGAGCTGATCGCCCTCGCCGACGGCGCGGACGGCAATCCGGCCGCGCTCATCGCGCTGATCGAAGGGCTCGCCGAGGACGGCGCGGTGCACATCAGCGACGGCACCGCCCGGTTCGCACCCCACGCCGAACAGGGCCGCCCGCCACGGCGGTTCGGCCGGCTCGTCCGCGAACGCCTCGACATGGTCGGGCCGCACACCCGGCTGCTGCTCGACGTGGCCGCCGTGCTCGGACCGTCCTGCGCACCGGACGACCTGTCCCACATGCTGGCCGACCCGGTGGCGAGCGTGCTGCCGGCGCTCCAGGAGGCACTGGACTCCCGCATCCTGGTCTGCGAGGGCGACAACGTGGCCTTCCGGCACGAGCTGGTCAGGCTCGCCCTCCTGTCGACGATCCCCGCACCCCTGCGCTGCGCCCTGCACCGGCAGGCCGCGGACATGATCCTCGGCAGGGACGGCGGCCTCCTTTCGGCGGCCACCCACCTCGTGCACGGCGCGCGGTCCGGCGACGGCCGCGCGGTCGACGTGCTCGGCCGGGCAGCAGCCGAGATCGTCGCATCCGAGCCGGGCCCGGCCGCCGAACTCGCCCTGCGCGCCCTGGAGATCGCGGGACCCGCCGAGCCCGCGCCGGACGCCGTCACCGACACCGCCGTCGAGGCGCTCACCCGTGCGGGGCCGCTGCCGCGTGCCGTCGCCCTTGCGACCGAGGCGCTCGCCCGGCCGGTGTCCCCGGACCGGAGCACGTTCCTGCGGCACTGGCTGTCCACCGGGCTGCTGCTCTCGGGCCGCTCCGGCGAGGCGGTGGCCGCGGCCGAGCAGGTCATCGACGGGAGCGCCGCTCCCGCCTGGCCGCACGACGAGGCCCTGGCCAACCGGGTGTTCGGGCAACTGGCACGGGACGGGGCAGCCGCCGCCCGCGCCGCGGACCCGGCCACCGGGACGGACCTCGCCGCCGAAGCGGGCGGCGACTCCGAGTGGCCGCCAGGACGGCTTGCCGCGCTTGCCGAGCTGCGCTGGTCGGCGGGGCGCACCGGCGAGGCCCTGAACCTGGCGCGGGAGGCGGTGAAGCGGGCCGACAGCGGAGCCCCCGCGCCCTGGCATCTGCCGCCCCGGCTGACCCTGGCCACCCTGCTCTGCAGGCTCAGGGAGGCCGACGAGGCGGGCGCCGTCACCGATGCGCTCACCGAAGAGGCACCGGCGTCCGGGAGTTGGGCGCTCCGTGGCGCCTCGATGATCCTCGCCTCCCGTGCCGCGCTGGCCCGCGGCCGGCCCCAGGAGGCGACGGAGCTGGCCACCGCGGGGCTCACGGCCGCCGAGCAGGCGGGAGTGCCGCTGCATGTGCCGCTCGGTCTCACCGTGCTTGCCGAGGCCGCGCTGTGGCGGGGCGAGATCCTCGCGGCCGACGAGCAGGCCGGGCGGCTGCGGGACGCGGCACGGGAGTACGAGGGGGAGGCGGCCCGCATGGGCCGGGTGCGGGCCGACTGGATCACGGCGCAGGTCGCCGCGGCGCGGGCCGACCACGACGGCGTACGTGCCGCGCTCGGCGATGTCCGCCGCGACCCGGGGGCGCTCTCGCGGCTGCTGGTCGACGAGCCGACGGCCGCGGTCTGGCTGATCCGCGCGGCACGCCCCGCGGGCATCCCCGAACTGGCCGACGAGACGGCCGGGTTGATCGCCGTGCTCGCCGCGGACAACCCCGGGGTCTCCGCGCTGCTCGTCACCGCCGCGCACGCCCGCGGGGTGCACGAGGCCGACGCCGGGGCGCTGCGCTGGGCGGTCGACGAGCATCCCGACGCCTGGTCCCGCGCGTCCGCCGCCGAGGACCTCGGCACGCTGCGGGGCGACGTGGACCGGGAGGAGGCCGTCGCCGCCCTGGACCGCGCCATGGCCGGATACGCCCGCGTTGACGCGGGACGGGACGCGGCCCGCGTACGCCGCAAACTGCGCGAGCGCGGGGTGCGGCGCAGGCACTGGACGCACGCGGAGCGGCCCGACTTCGGCTGGGCGAGCCTGACCGTCACCGAACGCTCGGTGGCCGCCCTTGTGGCGCAGGGCCTGACGAACCGGCAGGTCGCCACCCAGATGTTCCTCTCACCGCACACCGTGGGCTTCCATCTGCGGCAGATCTTCCGGAAGTTGGGCATCCGCTCGCGGGTCGATCTCGCCCGGATGGACGCCGACGGGACCGACGGCACCGGAGGCCAGGGGGGCAAGTAGCCGGGGCGTGGCCACCGGTGCCGCACGGGATCCGGTCAGACCACCCGCTCGGCGAGGAGGACGGATGTGGGCATGTGCGGCGCCTCGTGCCGGGAGACGATGCTCAGCCCGGCGGCCGCGAGCATGTCCTGCATCTGGTCGCCGTCGTACACCTGGCCCTCCGCGGTGATGATCAGCATGAGCACCGAGAAGATGCGGGCGACACCCTCCGGGTCGGTGTCGGGGCCGCCGGGCACGAAGTCCTGGACGACCACCCGGCCACCGGGCTTGAGGGCCTCGGCCGCCCGGGTCAGGAGCTCGACACACCTGCGCTCGCCGAAGTTGTGCAGGACGTTGTTGAGCAGGACCAGGTCGTACGGACCGCCGTAGGGCGCGGTCAGGACGTCTCCGCTGAGCTCGGTGACCCGGTCGGCCACGCGCAGCCGTTGCGCGGCGGCCCTGTGCGTGCCAAGGACGTCGGGCCAGTCAAGGAGCGTGACGCGGGCCGCCGGGAACTCCGCGGCGAGCAGGCAGCCGTACAGTCCGCTGCCCGCGGCCAGGTCGAGGATGTCGAGCTCGGGGTGCGATGCCGCCCAGGGGCCGAGCAGCCCGGCCGTGAAGCGGGCGCCCTGCACGGCGAACTGGCCGCTGGCCTGGGCGAATTCCCGCCAGAAGGGATGCTCGTCCTTGGTCTCGGACGCCAGTACGCTGCCGCCCGCGCGGACCGCGTCGGCGAGCCGGCGGTCGCCCTCCCAGAGGTAGTCGTGGGTCTGGATCCGGGCCGCGTCGCCGAAGTAGGTGTCCTTGCCGAAGACGAGATAGCGCTCCGAGACCGGGGTGAGGCGGTACTCGTTCCCGGTCCGTTCGAGCATGTCGATGCCGGTGAGGGCGTCGAGCAGGATGCGCGTCGCGCGCTCGTCGGCCTCGATGGACAGGGCGACGGTGCGGGCGGTGCACGGACCGGTCACCAGCGCGTCGAAGACGTGCAGTTGGATGCCGGCCCGGAGCACCGCCGACTTGTGCACCCCGTTGAGGATCTTCAGGATCGGGGTGGGTGCGGGGGGCGCCGTGGCGTCAGGTCGGGGGGCCGTGCTGGGCTCGTTTCGGGGCATGCCGAGTCTCCTCTGCGGCGGTGCTCGGTTGCAGGACGGGCAGAACCACTTCGTCGACGACGCTCTCGATGGTCCGGTCGTCGGGGGGCGTGCCGTTCATCAGGAAGTGCATGATGATGTGCGCGGGGCCGGTCCGCGCCGCGAGGTCGGTGACGGCCGCGGGGGAGATCTCGCCGTTCTCCGCGGCGCGCCGCATGGCGGCGAGGATCGCCTCCAGGCGCGGCTCCACGAGCCGGGCGCGGAACGCCGCGACCAGTTCGGGGTGGCGCAGCAGATCGCCCATCAGGACCATGGCGGGCGGGCCGATCCGGCCGGCCAGCGAGTCGTTCATCCGGTGCAGTGCGGCGAGCAGGTTCCCGCGCAGGCTGCCGGTCTCGGGCAACTCCTCGGTGACCGGGAGCAGATGGGCGAAGGCGTCGAGGAGCAGCTCCTGCGGGGTACTCCAGCGGCGGTACAGGGCGGCCTTGCCGGTGCGTGCCCGTGCGGCGACGCCCTTGAGCGAAAGCCGGCCGTAGCCCACGGCCGCGCACTCCTCGATCGTCGCCGCGTAGATCTCCTCCTCCAGGGCCGCGCCCCGGCGTCGGGTGCGGACCGGGTGCTCCTGCTCCGTCTCCTGATCGGCCGTCACCCGGCCCCCTTCCTCCTGGGGTGCGCGGCCGGTCCCGGTGTCTGTCGCGGGGGACCTTCGCGCTCTTGTGCTCTCCATGCGGAATGGTTCTACCCTACTAAATAGAGAACCATTTGGTCTACTATTTCGGCGGGTGCCATCCGGTGCCCCCTCCGAGAGGGGTGTATGACCATGAACACGACCGCCCGGAAAGGGCCTTCCTTCCTCCCCGCCATCTCCGTGATCGCCGGCGCCCAGCTGATGGTGGTCCTCGACATCAGCATCGTGAACATCGCGCTGCCGAGCATCCGCGACGATCTCGGCTTCGCCCGGGGCGACCTGCAATGGGTGCTCAACGCCTACACACTGACCTTCGGCGGGCTGCTGCTGCTCGGCGGGCGCGCCAGCGACATCCTCGGCCGCCGCTCCATGTTCATCGCCGGCATCTGCGCCTTCACCCTCGTGTCACTGCTCGGTGGATTCGCCGCGGGACCGGGCTGGCTGATCGCCGCCCGCGCCGCCCAGGGCGTCGCCGGAGCCGTCATCGCACCGACCGCGCTGGCCCTGATCAGCACGACCTTCGAGCAGGGAAAGCAGCGCAACGCCGCCTTCGGCGTCTATGGAGCGGTCTCCGGCTCGGGAGCGGTCATCGGGCTGCTCCTCGGCGGGGCGCTCACCGACTCGCTCGGCTGGCGCTGGGTGCTCTGGGTCAACGTACCCATCGGCATCGCCATCGCCATCGGCGCGTACTACCTGCTGCCCCGTACGGCGGGCAATCCCGGACGCTTCGACATCCCGGGTGCGTTCGCCGTCACCGGCGGTCTCACGCTGCTCGTGTACGGGCTCGTCCGCGCCCCGGAGCACGGCTGGTCGGACGCGTGGACCGTGACGTCGTTCGCCGCCGCCGTGGCCCTGCTGGTGCTCTTCGTCGTCCTGGAGGCGCGCGGCAGCCAGCCGCTGATGCCGCTGCGGATCTTCGCCGACCGGGACCGCGCGGGCGCGTACGCGGTGGCCGTCCTCGTCGGCGCCTCCCTCATCAGCACCCTGTTCTTCCTGGCGCAGTTCGTGCAGGGAGTGATGGGCTACTCGCCGCTGCGCAACGGCGTGGCGTTCCTGCCCAACGCCCTGTGCGTGCTCGCCTTCTCCGGCCTGGCGGCCCGCCTCGTCACCCGGATCGGGGCCATGCCGCTGATGGCGGCGGGCGCCGCGTCGATGGGCTGCGGACTGTGGTGGCTCTCGGACATCGACCTGGACGCCGAGTACGCGTCGGGGCTGCTGCCCGGACTGCTCCTGTTCGGCTCCGGGCTCGGCCTGCTGTTCGTGCCCATGGCCATGACCGCCGTCGCCGCGGTCGCCGAACGGGACTCGGGCCTGGCCGCAGGACTCCTCAACACCTCCCAGCAGGTGGGCGGTTCGGTCGGCCTCGCCTCCCTGAGCACGGTGGCGGCCGACGCCACCAAGGACGAACTGCCGCCCGGCCGCCCGGAACCGGAACAGATCGCCCGCGCCGTCACCGAGGGCTGGTCCACCGCGCTGTCGGTGAGCGTGGGGTTCGTCGCCGTCGCCCTGATCATCACGCTCCTCATGATCCGCGCCAAGCCGCAGACGTTCCAGGCAGCCGATGACGCACGGCCCCGCGAGGAGGCCGAGACGGGCGGCTGAACCGGCGCTGACCTGGCTCCTTGTGTAAGCCCTGGGAGGTTCCTGAGAGCAGGCGTGCAGTCTCGGTCCGTCGGCATATACCCGACGGACCGAAGACCGCTCGACCAGCTTCACGGGGGGAGCCACGCATGGCACGCATCGCGCTGGGCATTCCAGTAGCTCTTGGTCAAGAACCGCGGCTCGCAGGGCTGTTGGCACGACAGCCCGCCGGGCCGGCGCCCGTGGCGACGTTCACCGCCGCGGGCACCGTGCTGCACATCGTCGAGAACGACACCGGCGCGGCGCACGGCCCGACGCCGGACGAGGAACCGAAGGCGGACCCGGAGGCCGAGAGCCTGCTGCGCGAGTGCTGCCGGGTACCCGCGGCCCGCTCGACCCGCGGGTTCCTGCGCGGCACCGTGCTCGTGCGCCGGGCCCACTTCGCCCGGCCGCACCCCGGGCCGCGCCCGCCGCACCGCCGCGCCCTGCTCTATCCCGTACGCCCGGGAAAGGCCGGGGAGTTACGGCAGCTGCTCGCCGCGGGCATCGCGCCGGGCACCTCGAAGCAGCTTTCGTCCGCCCTGGTCAGCAGCACCGTCTACGCCCGGGGCGACACCGTCGTGCGGTTCTGGGAAGCGACCGCCGACGCCGACGAGGAAGTCGGCAACCTCATCCGTGTCGTCCCGTACTCGGGCCTCGGCGCCAAGCTGAACGACCTCCTGGACTTCGACCAGGACCTCACCACCGAAATCGGCTTCCGCACCTTCTTCACGCGCTGTGCGATGACGCTCGCGCAACCGCTCCACCCGCACCCGTCCTTGCCGAGTGGCACCGCCAGGCCCGAGGAGGAAGCGTGACCACAACCCGCGTACCCGTCGTCTCCCTCGACGACGCACCGCCCAACCGCCGGCGCGGCGGCGATCTGCGCACCGTGCTCAGCCCGAAGTCCGTCGGCTCGACCTCCGGCTTTCTCGGAGTGGCGCTCATCGACCCCGGCGACCGCGTCGCGGAGCACTACCACCCCTACTCCGAGGAATTCCTCTACGTCGTCCAGGGCTCGGTCACCGTCGACCTCGACGACGTACCCCATGAAGTCGGCACCGACCAGGGCCTGATGGTGCCCATCGGCATGCGCCACCGGGTGCGCAACACCGGCGACGTACCGGCCCGGATCGTCTTCCACCTCGGACCGCTCGCGCCCCGCCCCGAACTGGGGCACGTGGACACCGAGACGCTGACCGAGGAGGTCAGGTGAGCCCCCGCCAGGCCGTCATCACCGGGATAGGAGTGGTGGCGCCCGGCGGGATCGGGACCAAGGCCTTCTGGAAACTGCTCACCGACGGACGCACCGCGACCCGGCGGATCTCGCTCTTCGACCCGGCCGGATTCCGCTCCCAGATCGCCGCCGAGTGCGACTTCCACCCGGCCGCCGAGGGCCTGAGCCCGCAGGAGATCCGCCGGATGGACCGGGCCGCCCAGTTCGCGGTCACCGCGGCCCGCGAGGCGGTCGCCGACAGCGGCATCGCGGACGAACTCCCCGCGCACCGCACCGGTGTCAGCCTGGGCAGCGCGGTCGGCTGTACCACGGGTCTTGAGCAGGAGTACGTCGTCCTGAGCGACGGCGGCAAGCACCACCTGGTCGACCACCGCTACGGCGTCCCCGAGCTCTACGACTACATGGTCCCCAGCAGCCTCGCCGTCGAGACGGCCTGGGCCTGCGGCGCCGAAGGACCCGTCAACCTCATCTCCACCGGCTGCACTTCGGGGCTCGACGCCGTCGGGTACGGCCGCCAGCTCATCGCCGAGGGCTCGGCCGACGTGATGATCGCGGGCGCCACGGACGCACCCATCTCGCCCATCACCTCGGCCTGCTTCGACGCGATCAAGGCCACTTCGCCCAGCAACGACGACGCCGAGCACGCCTCACGCCCCTTCGACCTCGACCGCAACGGCTTCGTGCTCGGCGAGGGCTCCGCCGTCCTCGTCCTGGAGGAGCGGGAGCGCGCGCAGGCCAGGGGAGCGCACATCTACGCCGAGGTCGCCGCCAGCGTCCACCGCAGCAACGCCTTCCACATGACCGGACTCAAGCCGGACGGCAGGGAGATGGCGGAGGCCGTGCGGGTGGCGCTCGACCGCGCGCGGCTCGACCCCACCGCGGTCGACTACATCAACGCCCACGGCTCCGGCACCCGGCAGAACGACCGGCACGAGACGGCCGCGTTCAAGCGCAGCCTGGGCGCGCACGCCTACGACGTACCCGTCAGCTCCATCAAGTCGATGGTGGGCCACTCGCTCGGCGCGATCGGCGCGATCGAGGTCGCGGCGTGCGCCCTGGCCCTTGAGCATCAAGTGGTGCCGCCCACCGCCAACTTGCACACCCCCGACCCCGAGTGCGACCTCGACTACGTCCCGCTGACCGCCCGCGACCACACCATGCACACCGTCCTCTCGGTGGGCAGCGGCTTCGGCGGCTTCCAGACCGCGATGCTCCTCACGCGTGACCGGGGGAGCCGATGAGCGTACGCACCGCCACCCGCACCGCCACCGCGGTCGTCACCGGCCTCGGCGTCGCAGCGCCCAACGGCCTGGGCGTGGCGCCCTACTGGTCGGCCGTCCTGCGCGGCGAGAGCGGCATCGGACCGCTGACCCGCTTCGACGCCTCCGGGTATCCCGTACGGCTCGCGGGCGAGATCTCCGCGTACCGCACCGAGGAGCACATCCACGACCGGCTCGCCGTGCAGACCGACCGCTGGACCCACCTGGCGCTCACCGCCACCGAAGAGGCACTCGCGGACGCCGGCGCCGACCCCGCCACGATGCCCGAGTACGACATGGCGGTGGTCACCTCGTCGTCGTCGGGCGGCACCGAGTTCGGCCAGCACGAGATCGAGAGCCTCTGGTCGCGCGGCCCGCGCTACGTCGGCGCGTACCAGTCGATCGCGTGGTTCTACGCGGCGACCACCGGCCAGATCTCCATCCGGCACGGGATGCGCGGCCCCTGCGGCGTGGTCGCCGCCGAACAGGCCGGTGCCCTGGACGCGTTGGGGCATGCCCGCCGGGTGGTCAGGGAAGGCGCGCGGCTCGTCGTCAGCGGCGGCACCGATGCCTCGCTGTGCCCCTACGGCCTGGTCGCCCAGCTCTCCACCGGCCGGCTGAGCACCGGCGACGACCCGGAGCTCGCCTATCTGCCGTTCGACGCCCGCGCCCGTGGCCATCTGCCGGGCGAGGGCGGCGCGATGCTGATCGTCGAGGACGCGGAGTCCGCCGCCGAGCGGGGCGCCGCCCACCGGTACGGGGAGATCGTCGGGCACGCGTCGACCTTCGACCCGGCGCCGGGCAGCGGACGCGAACCGGGCCTGCGCAGGGCGGTGATGAACGCCCTGATCGACGCCCGCATGGCGCCCGAGGAGATCGATGTCGTCTTCGCCGACGCGGCCGCCGTGCCCGAACTCGACCGGATCGAGGCCGAGGCGCTCGCCTGGGTCTTCGGGCCGCGCGGCGTACCGGTCACCGCGCCCAAGACGATGACGGGCCGTCTTTACGGCGGTGCGTCCCTTGACGTCGCCACCGCGCTCCTGGCCATCAGGGACGACGTCGTCCCACCGTCCGGCGCGGCGATCGTCCCCCGCCCCGATTACGACCTCGACCTCGTGGTGGGCGAGCCGCGGCCGGGACCCGTACGGACCGCGCTCGTCGTCGCGCGCGGCCACGGCGGCATGAACTCCGCGCTCGTCCTGCGCGAGCCGGCACCGGGCGGCCTGGACTGACGCGTACCGCACCAGCACGTCAAGCGAGGAGAAGGAATGACTGAATTCACCATCGACATGCTCCGCGAGATCACCCGCGGCGGCCCCGACGAGGACGCCGACACCGACTACACCGCACTCGACTACGACTCGCTCGCCGTCCTGGAGATCCAGTCGCAGATCGAGAACGCCCTGGGAGTGACGCTGCCCGACGGAGCGATCGTCACCACGATGACGCCCCGCCAGACCGTCGCCCTCGTCAACGACCATCTGCGGAAGCGGGAAGTGAGCTCATGACCGCGCACACCGACAACAGCATCGTCATCGACGCGCCGATCGAGCTGATCTGGGAGGTCGTCAACGACGTCGAGGGCTGGCCCGGCCTCTTCAGCGAGTACGCGTCGGTCGAAGTCCTCGAACGCCGGGGCGAGACCGTCCGGTTCCGGCTCACCATGCTCCCCGACGAGCAGGGCAAGCAGTGGAGCTGGGTGTCCGAACGCACCACGGACCCCGCCACGCACACGGTGCGGGCCCGCCGGGTCGAGACAGGGCCCTTCGAATTCATGGACATCTTCTGGGAGTTCACCCACGCCGACGGCGGCGTGCGGATGCGCTGGGTGCAGGACTTCCACATGAAGCCAGAGGCGCCGGCCGACGACGCGGCCATGACCAAGCACATCAACCACAACTCCGCGATCCAGATGGAGCTGATCCGCGACCGGATCGAGGCCATCGCCCGCTCGCGGACCGCATCGGACGCCGGCGGAAAGGAAGAGAACCGATGAACACCACCTTGATCGTCGCCCGGATGAAGCCAGGCAGCGAGGCCGACATCAGCAGGCTGTTCGCCGCGTCCGACGCCACCGAACTGCCCGACATCGTGGGGGTGCGCGAGCGCAGGCTGCTCACCTTCCACGACCTGTACTTCCACCTCGTACAGACCGAGGACCCGCTCTCGTCGACGCTCACGCCGCAGCACGACAACCCGCTGTTCACCCAGATCAGCGAGGCCCTCGACGAGTTCATCACGCCCTATCAGGGGGCCTGGGGCAGCGTCGAGAAGGCGTCAGCCCGGCAGTTCTACCACTGGCAGCGAGGCGTCGGCGTGGTCAGCAGGCCATAGCGGGCCCGGCATCTGATGGGCCGCCACGACAAGGGAGATCAGCGTGACCAACACTCCGAGCGCATACGACGTCGTCGTCATCGGCGGCGGACCGGCGGGCTCGACCACCGCCGCCCTCCTGGCGAGGGAGGGCCACCGGGTGCTCCTCCTGGAGAAGGAGAAGTTCCCTCGCTACCACATAGGCGAGTCCCTCATCCCCGGCTGTCTCGGGGTGGTGGAGGAACTAGGCCTGTGGGACCGGCTCGAACAGCTCGGCTTCACCAAGAAGTACGGCGGCACCCTGCTGTGGGGCGCCACCGACGGCACCTGGGACTTCCGGTTCAGTGACGGAAGCGGCTATGACTACTCCTTCCAGGCCCGCCGCGCCGACTTCGACGCCCTGCTCCTGACCCGCGCCAGGGAACTCGGCGCCGACGTCGTCGAAGAGGCCACCGTCAAGGACATCCTCTTCGACGGGGACCGCGCCACCGGCCTCCTCTACACGGTCAAGGGCCGCGACGAACCGGTGCGGATCACCTCCCGGATGATCGTCGACGCCTCCGGCCAGGGCCGGGTGATGGGCCGCAGGCTCGACCTCGTCGAGTGGCACGAGGACCTGCGCAACGTCGCCGTGTGGAGCTACTTCCAGGGCTGCGGACGGATCTCGGAGGAGAAGGCCGGCGACATCGTCGTCGAGAACATGTGGCAGGACGAGAACCCGCCCGGATGGTTCTGGTTCATTCCGCTCAGCGACGGCACCGTGAGCATCGGCTACGTCACCCGCACCGCGCTGCTCAAGGAGTCCGGGCTCAGCACGGACCAGCTCTTCGAGAAGGAACTCGCGGCATCGGTGGAGGTCCGCAAGCTGACCGCGGACGCCACCCGGGTCAGCGCCTACCGCACGCTGCGCGACTGGTCGTACGAGTGCAACAAGTTCCACGGTCCGGGCTGGGCCATCGTGGGCGACGCCGCCGCCTTCGTCGACCCGCTGTTCTCCACCGGCGTCACCCTCGCCATGCGGGGCGCGCTCTCCCTGTCCACCGCGGTCGACACGGCGCTGCGCGAGCCGGCGAAGGAGGCCGAGCTGCTCAAGGAGTACGAGGACAACTACCGCACGTTCCTGGGCCACGTCCTGGACTTCGTCCGCTTCTTCTACAACGTCAAGATGCGCAAGGAGCAGTACTGGGAGGGCGCCCAGGAGATCGTCGACCCCGAGCGGAAGATGCCCCCGAAGATCGACTTCGCCGCTCTGCTCTCCGGCATCACCGGCCAGGCGCCGAGCGAGGAGATCCTGCGCGAGGCGAAGCTGAGGAGCGAGCAGATACAGGCCAACCAGCCGTGATGAGCGCGATGCCCACGGAGCGGCTGCTGCTGGCCGCCGCCGCGCTGCTGTTCGCCGTACGGGCGGTGCATGTCCTGGCCCGGCGGATCGGTCAGCCCGCCGTGGTGGCGGAGCTGTCCGTGGGCATCCTGCTCGGCCTCGCCCTGACCGGCGGCATGGAGCGGGAA
This sequence comes from Streptomyces sp. NPDC059037, assembly GCF_042740015.1. Lineage (NCBI taxonomy): Bacteria > Bacillati > Actinomycetota > Actinomycetes > Kitasatosporales > Streptomycetaceae > Streptomyces > Streptomyces sp. NPDC059037. The sequence continues at coordinate 3,090 of NZ_JBHYIG010000033.1, read as the reverse complement.
CTGCTCACCGCGCCGGTCCGCGAAGGGCTCGCCGCCCTGGGCGGTCTGGGGCTGCTGCTCTTCCTCTTCGAGACGGGCTGCGCCACGGGGCACGGTCCCTCCCCGCGGCACGGGCGGCGGATCCTGCTGATCGGCGGCGCGAGCTTCCTGGTGCCGTTCGCCGCGGGGGCCGCGGTCGCCGCGCTGCTCGCCGACGCGTACGGCCCGGGTTCCGGACGCTCCGTCGCCTTCGTGCTGTTCCTCGCCACCGCGCTCGCGGTGACCGCGCTGCCCGTACTGGCCCGCATCATGTCGGACCTGGGCCTCGCGGACACCCGCCTGGGAGTGACGAGCATCGGCAGCGCCGCCGTGTGCGACGCGCTCGCCTGGACGGTGCTCGCCGTGGCCCTTGCCGTGGACGGCAGCGGCGAACTGAGGGAGGGGCTCGCGGGCCTTGCCGGCTGCGCGCTGTACACCGCGCTGCTGCTGACCCTGGGCCGCCGCCTCCTTGTGCGGCTCGCCACGGCGCGCGGACCGGTCGCGGCGCATCCGGCGGCCGCGCTGCTCGCCGCCGGGATCCTGCTCTCCGCATGGGTCACATCGCTGCTCGGTGTGCACGCAGTCTTCGGGGCGTTCCTCCTGGGCTTCGCCCTGCGCCCAGTGGGAGACGTCGATCCGCTCGGCCCCGCCCGCGCCGTGCTGCGCCCCGTGGCGGCACTGCTCGCACCGCTGTACTTCGTGGTCAGCGGCATGGCGGTGGACCTGGGCGCGGTCGCGTCCGAGCTGTGGCTGCTCGGTCTGCTCGGCGGGGTCGCCCTCGCAGGGAAGCTCGTCGCCGCGCTGGGGGCCGGTGCCCTCAGCGGCATGAAACCGCGCGAATCGCTGCTGCTCGGCGCGGTGTTGAACACCCGGGGCGTCACCGAGCTGGTGATCCTGTCGATCGGCTTCGGCAACGGCCTCCTCGGCGCGGAGCTCTTCGGCACGCTGACCGTGTTCGCGCTGCTCGCCACGGCACTGACCGGACCCGTGCTGTCCCGCTGGGGCCCCGGGAGAACCCCGGGCGCCGAACTCGCCCCGCCCGTATCCCTGTTGAGAGGAGACGAAGATGGACCTTGGCCTGCAAGGCCGGGTGGCGCTGATCACCGGCGGATCGACGAACATCGGCGCGGCGACGGCCGTGGCATTCGGCCGTGAGGGAGCCAGGGTCGCGCTGACCTACCGCAGCCGTGGCGAGGCCGCCGAGAAGGTGGCGCGCGCCGTGAAGGAGGCCGGCGGGCGGGCGATGGCCCTGCCGTACGACCTCGCCGACGACGCGTCCGCGCGGCGCACCGTCGACGCCGTGCTCGACCGCTGGGGCACCCTCGACGTCCTGGTGAACAACGCGGCGTCCTGGGAAGGCCCACCGCCGGGACCCCACTCGCCGCCCTTCGAGGACGGCACGGACTGGGAGCCGGTGCTCGACGCCAACCTCACCGGCCACCTGCGGCTGCTGCACCACGCGCTGCCCCGGCTGCGCCGCAGCTCCGCGGGCCGGGTCGTCAACGTGTCGAGCATCGTCGCGGCGCGCGGCGCGCACGGCACCACGGTGCTCGCCGCCGCCAAGGCCGGGCTGCACGGCGCAACCCGCTCCCTGGCCTGGGAGTTGGGGCCCGACGGAGTCCTGGTCAACGTGGTGATGCCCGGCCTCGTCCTGGACGGCAAGGACGAGGCGGAGCGGGCCGGGCTCCCGCCGCAGCTCCTCCAGGAGGTGCTGCGGGAACTGCCGACGGGCCGGCTGCCGCTGGCCCGGCACGTGGCGGACACCGTCGTCTTCCTGTGCTCGTCGGCGAACGGCGCCATCACCGGCGAGGTGGTGCGCGTCACCGGCGGCGCGTGACAGGCGTACGCCCGTCAAGAGACCGACTGCCCAGTACCGAATCCCTGCTTGACCCTCTGAGAGAGACGGAAGAGCCATGTCCGCAAATGAGTACGCACCCGAACTGGCCACCGCGGCGCGCGTGAAGGAACTGGCGATGGGCCTCTGGGTCTCCGCCATGATGATGACGGCCGTCCGGCTGCGCGTGCCGGACGAGATCGGCGACAAGCCGGTCCCCGCCGAGGAGTTGGCCTCCCGCCTGGAAGTCGACCCCGGCGCCCTCGCCCGACTGCTGCGCGCGCTCGGCACACACGGAGTGTTCAAGGAGACCGACGACGACGTCTTCGCCCACACGGACCTGTCGCGGGTCCTGCGCGAGGACGACGTGAACAGCGTGCGCTACCAGGTCCTGTGGACGGTCGCCCCGTGGACCTGGCAGACCTGGCCGCACCTGGAGACCGCCGTGCGCACCGGGGAGCGCGTCTTCCCCGACCTGTACGGCAAGGAGTTCTTCCCCTATCTCGCCGAGGACGCCCCGGAGTCGGCGGAGATCTTCAACCGGGCCATGACGCAGTCGAGCGGCTTCACCTCCGCGATGGTCGCCGACGTCCTCGACGTACGGGGAGTGCGCGAGGTCGTGGACGTCGGCGGTGGCCGCGGGCATCTGCTGCGTACGCTCCTTGAGCGGAACGCCTGGCTTGCCGGGGTGCTGTACGACCTGCCGGGCGTCGTGGCCACGGCCGACCCGGCGCTGCGCACCGGCGGTGAACTCGCCGACCGGGCAAGGGTGGTGGGCGGCGACTGCGTGGAGCGGGTGCCGCCGGGGGACCTGCACATCCTCAAGAACCTGCTGGAATGGGACGACGACCGCACGGTGGCCACCCTGCGCAACGTGGCCGACGTGGTGCACCCCGGCGGCCGGATCGTCCTGGTGCAGAACCTGGTCGACGACAGCCCCGAGCCCAAGGTGACCACCGGCATGGACCTGATGCTGCTGCTCAACGTGGGCGGCAAGAAGCACACCCGGCGGCATCTGACCGAACTCCTCACCCGGGCGGGCCTGGAGGTCGTCGACGTACGCCCCACAGCGAGCAGCCTCTTCATCATCGAGGTGGCCCGCATCGGAGCCTGACGCTGCGCGGGTAGAGCCGTGAGGTGCGCCGTTGCTCGTCTGCGGCTGCCGTCGTGGCTGGTTGCGCAGTTCCCCGCGCCCCTTCGGGGGGCGCCTAGCACCCGGGGCCGGGCCCGGGGGGGGT
>NZ_JBHYIG010000032.1:0-46766 GCF_042740015.1 Streptomyces sp. NPDC059037 | reverse complement strand
CGACCCGTCAGGCACTGGTCGAACTCGGCTGGTCCAAGCTGACCCTCGGCGACGTCGCCACGCGGGCCGGCGTCGCCAAGACGACCCTGTACCGCCGCTGGGCGGGCAAGAGCGAGCTGGTCGTGGACGCGGTGGCGGAACTCTTCGACGAGCTGGAGCTGCCGGACCGGGGCAGCCTCGCCGCCGACATCGAGGGCGTGGTCCTGCAGTTCGCGGCACTGCTGAGCCGCCCCGAGACGAAGACCGCGCTGATGGCGGTGGTCGCCGAGTCGACGTCGGACGCACCCCTGCGGGAGCGGATCCGCACGTCGATCGTGGACCGCCAGAAGCGTCTTGTCCTCGCGGGGCGGCAGCGGGCACAGCAGCGGGGGGAGCTCCCCCCGGAACCCGACCCCGCGGCCGCCGCGCGGACGGCCGACCTCATCTTCGACGTGACAGCGGGCGCGGTGGTCCACCGCGCCCTGGTCAGCGCGGAACCGATCGACGAGGCCTGGGCCCGCAGCTTCACCCTGCTGCTGCTGGGCGGACTGTCGGCGGCTGCGGGCAACCAGGGCGCCCCGTAAGGGGCGCGGGGAACTGCGCGCCCAGCCACACACAGCCCGCGGCCGAAGTTCAGACCTGATAGCGGTCAGCAGCAAAGAGCTGCAGATGCTCGGCAACCCAGGCCGAGGTCTGCTTCAGGCCCTCCGCCAGAGACACCCGCGGTTCCCACCCCGACAGCTCCCGGGCGAGCGAGTTGTCGGACAGAAGCCGCAGCACCTCACTCCCGGAGGGACGAAGCCGGGCAGGGTCGACGACGACCGACGCCTCCCGGCCGGACGCAGCGATCAGCGCCTCCGCCAGATCCCCGATGGAAATCTCCTCGCCGACCCCGAGATTCACCGCACGCCCGACCGCCGCCTCACACCCCGCCAGCGCCATGAACCCCCGCGCGGTGTCCGTCACGTACGTGAAATCACGCGTCGGCGTCAGCGAGCCCAGCTTGATCTCCCGTGCCCCGGAGTGGAGTTGGGCCAGGATCGTGGGGATCACCGCGCGGGCCGACTGCCGCGGCCCGTAGGTGTTGAAGGGGCGCACCACCGTCACCGGCAGCTCGAAGGCGTGCCAGTGGGAGAGCGCCATCATGTCGGCGCCTATCTTCGACGCGGAGTACGGCGACTGGGGCTGGAGCGGGTGATCCTCGGAGATCGGCGCCGTCAGCGCCGTCCCGTACACCTCGCTGGTGGACGTGTGGACGAGCCGCCGCACCGAGTGCCGCCGGCACGCCTCTGCCACGTTCTCCGTGCCGACGACATTCGTCTGGACGTACGCGCCAGGAGAGTCGTACGAGTACGGGATGCCGATCAGCGCGGCCAGGTGGAAGACGGTGTCACAGCCCTCGACCGCGTCCATCACGCGCCCGGCGTCCCGGACATCGCCCGCGAGCATCTCGACCCGCGGGTCGCCGAGCAGATGCGCGAGATGCCCCTTCTCCGCGTACGGCTTGTAGTGCACGAAGGCGCGGACCTTCGCGCCCTGCTCCAGGAGCAGATCGACGAGCGTCGAGCCGATGAAGCCCTCGGCTCCGGTGACGAGGACGGTACGGCCGGTCCAGTCGAAGGTGTCGTTGCGGGTCATGCGTACTCCAAGTGAGAGGTGTGGTGGGTGAGTTGAACGACCCGCTCGGCGAGCAGATCGGCGGCGCGGGCGTGCGGCCCCGGATCGGCCGCACCGCTCATCGCGGCGAGCCGCGCGGGATCGGCGAGCAGCGGCCCGACAAGCTCCGCGAGCCGCGCCGCCGTCGTCTCGCCGTCGGACAGCAGCAGCCCCGCGCCCGCGTCGGAGAGGACCCGCGCGTTGTGGGTCTGGTGGTCGCCCGGCGCGTGCGGGTAGGGGACGAGGACGGCCGGGACGCCGGTGGCGGCGAGCTCCGCGACGGTCGCCGAACCGGCGCGGCAGACGACCAGGTCCGCGGCGGCGTACGCGAGGTCCATCCGGTCGAGGTAGGGCACGGCGCGGGCGATGGTGTCCGCACCCGCCTCCGTCAGGCGCCGCCGCGTCTCGTCGAGGGCGGCGGGCCCGGTCTTGACGAGGAGCTGCACGTCGCCGCGGTGCCGCCAGCGCGCCGCGAGCCCCACGGCCGCCTCGGTGAGCCGGGCCGCACCGAGGCTGCCGCCGTTGAAGAGCAGCATCCGGGCCGCTTCCGGCACCCCGTACTCCCGGCGGGCCTCGGCCCGCAGCGCGGCACGGTCGAGCGCGGCGAGCGGCGCGGCGATCGGCATCCCGGTGGTGAAGGCCCGGTCGCCGCCGGGCAGATGCGCCTTGCTGCGGTCGAAGGCGACCGCGATGTTCGGGGTGAGCCTGGCGGCGAAACGGTTGGCGCGGCCGGGGACGGCGTTCGACTCGTGGATGAGGCTGGGCAGGCCGGCCATCCTGGCGCCGACGATGACCGGGGCGCTCGGGTAGCCGCCCATGCCGACGGCCACCTGCGCGCCCTGCGCCCGAAGGATCGCCCGGCACTGGGCGCCGGACTTCACCAGGGCTGCGGGCAGCAGATACCGCTTGGCGCCGAGCGACGGGTCGAACGGAATCATGTCGACGGTGTGGAGCCGGTACCCGGCGTCCGGTATCAGCCGGGTCTCAAGTCCCCGTTCCGTACCGACGAAGGAGACGACCGCGCCCGGCACGGCCCGCCGCAGGGCGTCGGCGAGGGCTAGCCCGGGATAGATGTGCCCACCGGTGCCGCCCGCGCCGATGACGACGGAGAGCGGCGGCCTGGCCCCCGCATCGGGAGATCGCATATCGGGTGTTCGCATGGCAATGGAGCATCACGAGCAGGTCTAAGAGTGTTTTAAGAGCAAGGTTTGGCACCTTTGATCCATGAGATCTCCGAGCACAATCGACGCCCGTCCGCGTTGTGGGCAGGCGTTCCGCAGGGCGGAACGGGTGGGCACAACGCACAGCCGCCGAGCACCGATGCACCACGCGTCCAGCACAGACACGGCAAACCCCGCGTGACCACTCCCCACGCCGCCAAGATCCTCGTGGTCGACGACGACCCAGAAGTCCGCGCAGCGGTGGAGGACGCCCTCACGATCGAGGGCCACCTGGTCCGCGGCGCCGCCGACGGCCAGCGCGCGCTCACGGCAGTGGCCCGCTGGGAGCCCGACCTCCTGGTCCTGGACGTCCTGATGCCCGTCCTGGACGGCCTCGCCGTATGCCGCCAACTGCGCGCCGCAGGCGACCGCACCCCCGTACTCGTCCTCACCGCCCTTGACTCCGTCAGCGAACGCGTCGACGGCCTCGACGCGGGCGCGGACGACTACCTGGTCAAGCCCTTCGCCCTGGACGAGCTGGTGGCCCGCGTCAGGGCCCTGCTGCGCCGCGCCGCCCCCGAGCGCGCCGCCGACGAAACCGGCGACGGGCTCAGTCACGGAGACCTCACCCTCGACCCGGCCACCCGCACCGGGCACCGAGGCCCCCGCCCGATCGAGTTCAGCCGCACCGAAGCCGCCCTGCTCGAACTGCTCCTGCGCAACGCGGGCCAGGTGCTGCCCCGCGAACTGATCCAGGAATCGGTATGGGGCCGCGACTTCGGGCCTGACTCCAACTCCCTTGCCGTGTACGTCGGTTATCTGCGCCGCAAGCTGGAGTCGGAAGGCGAGCCCCGCATCGTGCACACCGTGCACGGCGTCGGCTACCGGCTCGGCAGCCCATGAGCGCCCGCCGCAGGCTCGGCGCCCGGTGGCGCCGCCGCCGCCCGCTGCGCGCCCGGCTCGCGGTGGCCACCGCCGCTGCGGTCGCCCTCGTCGCGGTCGGGGTGTGCGTGGCCGCGTTCCTCGTCATCCGCTTCAAGCTGTACCAGCAGCTCGACCAGAACCTCGCCCAGTCGGCGACCCTGATCGCCCAGCAGCGGCACGACGGCGGGCCGGGCGTCGTCACGGGCGAGTGCCGGTTCCTGGGCGCACCGGCCTGCCTGCAGATCGTCCCCGCCGACGCGGACGACGACCCGTCCGAGGCCTACCTCCTCCCGGTCTCCGCGGCCACCCGGCAGGTCGCGAGCGGCCAACTGGCGCCGTACTACTCGAACTTCACCCTGCACGGAAAGCCCGCCCGGATGTTCACCACCAGCTACGGCAAGGGCGAGGCCGTGCAGGTCGCCCTGCGGGCCGACATCGCGGACCGGGGCGTGCGGCAGACCGCGTATCTCCTCTCGGCGGTGGGCGGCGTCGGCATCCTGCTCTCCGGGCTCGGCGGCTACTGGGTCTCGCGCACCGGCCTCGCCCCGGTCGCCCGCCTCACCGCGACCGCGGAACGCATCGCGGCCACGCGCGACGCCCGGCACCGCATCGAGCTGCCGCCGGGGCCGCCGGGCCGCGAGGACGAGGTGACGCGGCTCGCGACCTCCTTCAACACCATGCTGGCCGAGCTGGAGGAGTCGGTCACAGCCCGCCGCCGACTCGTCGCCGACGCCTCGCACGAGCTGCGTACGCCGCTGACGGCGCTGCGTACGAACGCGGAACTCCTGGCCAGGGCCGACCGCCTGACGGACACTCAGCGCGACCGGGCATCAGGAGCCCTGACCCGCCAGCTCCGTGAAGTCACCGGCATGGTCAACGACTTGATCGAGCTGGCCCGGGACGAGGAGCCGCAGCCCCTCCTGGAGGAGGTACGCCTTGCCCCGCTGGTCGCCCACGGCGTGGACGCGGCGCGCGGCCACTGGCCCCAGGTCCCCTTCACCCTCCAAGTGACCCCGGAAGCCGCCGAGTTGAACATCCCTGGAGTCCCGGCACGCCTGTCCCGCCTGCTGACGAACCTCCTCGACAACGCGGCCAAGTTCAGCCCGCCGGGAACGCCGGTGGAAGTGACCCTCACCCCCACCGCGCTGACGGTCCGCGACCACGGCCCCGGCATCGCGGCGGAGGACCTCCCCTACGTCTTCGACCGCTTCTACCGCGCGGAGAAGGCCCGCGCCCTCCCGGGCTCGGGCCTCGGCCTCGCGATGGCACGCCAGATCGCGCACGCGCATGGCGCGGAACTGACGGCGGAGGCGGCGCCAGGCGGGGGCGCACAGTTCAAACTGACGCTCCCTACTTAGCCCACTCCCACTACTTGGTCCACGCCTACTTGGTCCACGCCTACCTGGTCCACGCCTACCTGGTCCACGCGCAACTGCCGAGCGTCGCCTTGCCCTCGGCGACGAGCCGGTCCGCTTCCTTCGCGTACGGCACCTTCGTCTGCTTGCCGCGGCAGATGACCGTCCGCTCCCCCTGCCCGGCCAGGTCGACCAGGATCTGGTCCCAGTGCCGGTACTGCACGTCGTGCCCGGAGTCGGCGTACGTACGCACCTTCGCCGTGCCCGGCAGCGCCTCCTGCCAGGTCTTGAGGGTGGCCGGCGGAACGGTCGTGTCCTTCTTTCCGCCGTAGAGGTAGACGGGGGCGTCGAGCTTCGCGAGATCCGGGCCCGGCCGCTCGCAGTACAGCTTCTGCTCGTGCACCTGCGGCGCCGGATCGGCCTGCTGGCCGCGCTGGTTGTAGGTCCGCGCGCCCTCTTCGTACGCCGTGTCGGCGAAGCCCGGTATCGACTTGACGGGGCTGTCGTCGGGGAACGCCCACCACGTGCGGGGATCCTTGATCGAGTCCTTCAGGGCGGCGGCAAGCGCCTCGTCGGACATCGCGCAGTACGCGGGCTTCGCCCCGTACGGCGGGAGCGCGGCGGCCAGATGCAGCGCCGAGATCCGCCCGGGCGCCCGCGCGGCCAGCCCGGCCGCGTACGGCCCGCCGCCGGAGATCGCGACGACGCTGACGTCGTCGATCTTCAGCCGGTCGAGCACCTCCAGCGCGTCCTTCGCGAAGTCCGCCTTGCCCAGGCCCTTGTCGAACTCGGTGTCGCCGAAGCCGTTGCGCTCCACGGAGATGATGCGCAGGCCGAGGTTCTCGCGCGTCGTACGGAAGTAGTCCGTCATGTGCGCGGCGCGGGCGCTGGTGCCGGTGCCGCCGATGTAGAGGACGGGCTTGCCGTCCTTGCTGCCGGAGTCGGAGTAGTGCGCCGTCCGCCCGTTCGCCAGCTTCGCCGCGTGCACCTCGGGGCCGAGCGAGTCGAAGGCGTCCTGGACCTTCGGCTCGGCCGGCGGGCTGGCACTCACCTCACCGGAGCCACCCACCGCCAGCGCACCGAGCAGAGTGACCGAGGCGACTCCGATGGCGGTGACGGCGGTACGGGTGGGGCCGGGCAGGCTCGCAGGTGACACAGGTGGCTCCAGGGGCAGGACGAACTGACGTCCGCCGCGCCTACCCAACTAAGTGCCGACCACACCCATCACATCAACAACGCCCCGCGGGGTGCGCCCCCGAAGGGGCGCGGGGAACTGCGCGACCAGCCACAAAAGACCCGCAGATCCCCACACACCTAAACGAACCCGGACTAGAACCCGGGCGGCTCGGTGTAAATCCCCCACTCGTCCCGCAGCGCATCACAGATCTCCCCGAGGGTCGCCTCGGCCCGCACAGCCTCCAGCATGGGGCCAATCATGTTCGACCCGTCCCGCGCGGCACCCAGCATCCGGTCGAGCGAGGCCGCCACACGCGCGTCGTCGCGCGCCGCCTTGCGCTCGCCGAGGACCTTCACCTGCTCCCGCTCCACCTCATGGCTGACCCGCAGAATCTCCAGGTCACCGGTGACGGAACCATGGTGGACATTGACGCCCACGACCCGCTTGTCACCCTTCTCCAGGGACTGCTGGTACTGGAAGGCCGATTCAGCGATGTTGCCGGTGAACCAGCCGTCCTCTATGCCCCGCAGGATCCCGGAGGTGATGGGCCCGATGGGGTGCTGCCCATCCGGGTGCGCCCGGCGCCCCCGCTCCTTGATCTGCTCGAAGATCTTCTCGGCGTCGGCCTCGATACGGTCGGTCAGCTGCTCCACGTACCAGGAACCGCCCAGCGGATCCGCCACGTTGGCGACGCCGGTCTCCTCCATCAGCACCTGCTGGGTGCGCAGCGCGATCTCTGCGGCCTGCTCGCTGGGCAGCGCGAGGGTCTCGTCGAGGGCGTTCGTGTGCAGGGAGTTGGTGCCGCCGAGGACCGCGGAGAGCGCCTCGACAGCGGTACGTACGACGTTGTTGTACGGCTGCTGTGCCGTCAGGGAGACCCCCGCGGTCTGCGTGTGGAAGCGCAGCCACTGGGCCTTGTCGGTCTTGGCGCCGTACACGTCCCGCATCCAGCGGGCCCAGATCCTGCGGGCCGCGCGGAACTTGGCGATCTCCTCGAAGAAGTCCAGGTGCGCGTCGAAGAAGAAGCTCAGTCCGGGCGCGAAGACATCGACGTCCATGCCGCGGCTCAGCCCCAGCTCGACGTACCCGAAGCCGTCGGCGAGGGTGTACGCGAGCTCCTGCGCGGCCGTCGCCCCGGCCTCGCGGATGTGGTAGCCGGAGACCGACAGGGGCTTGTACGCGGGGATGTCGCGCGCGCAGTGCTCCATCAGGTCGCCGATGAGACGCAGGTGCGGCTCGGGCTGGAAGAGCCACTCCTTCTGGGCGATGTACTCCTTGAAGATGTCCGTCTGGAGCGTGCCGTTCAGGATGCCCGGGTCGATGCCCTGCCGCTCGGCGGCGACCAGGTACATGCAGAAGACGGGGACGGCGGGTCCGGAGATCGTCATCGACGTCGTGACGTCACCGAGCGGGATGTCCTTGAACAGGACCTCCATGTCGGCGGCCGAGTCGATGGCGACCCCGCAGTGCCCGACCTCGCCGAGCGAGTGCGCGTCGTCGGAGTCCCGGCCCATCAGGGTCGGCATGTCGAAGGCCACGGAGAGACCGCCGCCGCCGGCGGCCAGGATCATCTTGTAGCGCTCGTTCGTCTGCTCGGCGTTGCCGAAGCCGGCGAACTGGCGGATGGTCCAGGTCCGGCCGCGATAGCCGGTGGGGTGGAGTCCGCGGGTGAAGGGGTACTCGCCGGGCCATCCGATCCGCTCGAATCCCTCATAGGTGTCCCCGGGCCGCGGCCCGTAGACGGGCTCGACCGGGTCGCCGGAGAGCGTCGTGAAATCCGCGTCGCGCTTCTTCGCGGTGTCGTACCGGGCCTGCCAGCGACGGCGGCCCTCCTCGATGGCGTCAGCGTCCATACCTTCGAATTTACTAGGACGTCCTAGTAAATGTCGATGGGTGACCGCCACGGACCTGTCCATGGCGGTGGAGGTTACGCCTTGGCGGCGACCGGCGAACCGTCGGTGATCAGCGGCTCGACCTCGCGCACGACCTTGCGCTCGACGAAGAACGCGGCGGTGGGGATGGTGCCCGAGACCAGCACCCAGAGCAGCTTCCCGAAGGGCCACTTCGCCTTGGAGCCCAGGTCGAAGGCGAAGATCAGGTAGATGATGTAGAGGACGCCGTGGACCTGGGAGACGACCAGCGTCAGGCCCTCACCCTTGTCGAAGCCGTACTTGAAAACCATGCAGGTGCACAGCACGAGCAACATGACGGCGGTGACGTAGGCCATCACCCGGTATCGGGTCAGCACGCTCTTCTTCATGCGTTCGAGGGTATCGGCCCGTTTTGCGCGATCTTCCGGCGGCCCCGGCCAACCGGAAAAGCAGCTTCTACTGCTCCTCGAAGTCCTCCGCCGCGACCCGCAGCGGCCGCAGCATCGCGAAGATCTCCGCGCACTCCTCGGCGTCGTACACCCCGAGCCCGAAGTCCATCGCCATCAGCTCGCGGGTGGCGGCCTCGACGACCTCGCGGCCCTTCTCCGTGATGGAGGCGAGCGTGCCGCGCCCGTCGTTCGGGTTCGGGCGCTTGTCGACGAGGCCGGACTTCACCAGGCGGTCGACGGTGTTCGTGACCGACGTGGGGTGGACCATGAGCCGCTCGCCGATCTTCGACATCGGCAGCTCGCCGGCCTGCGAGAAGGTCAGCAGGACCAGCGCCTCGTAGCGCGCGAAGGTCAGTCCGTACGGCTTGACGACCGCGTCGACCTCGGCGAGCAGGATCTGGTGCGCCCGCATGATCGAGGTGATCGCGCCCATGGCCGGGACCGATCCCCAGCGCTGCTTCCAGAGTTCGTCGGCGCGGGCGATGGGATCGAAGGGAAGGCTGAGCGGCTTCGGCACGCCAAAGACCTTACCCGCCGGTCACATGCTGGTCAGCCCCGTCTCGCAATTCGGTCGCCTGTTCCCGTACGTCGATGGATGCGCCGGGAGCGGCACGGGCCGTGGCCCGGACTTCCACCACCAGGACCAGGCAGCACACCGTGCCCAGGATGCCCGCGCCCGTCACGACCGTGCTCACCCCGAAGAACTCGGCGGCAAGGCCCGCGAGCGCCATGCCGACCCCCTGGATCGTCATGAGCCCGGCCGTGTGCACGGTCATGGCCCGCCCGCGCAGCTCCTGCGGCACGGAGTCGACGAACCAGCGGTCGAGGCCCAGGGTGTACGCGGACCCGGCCCCGGCGAGCACGAGGGCGAGCATCGCCCAGACCAGCCCCGGCGTCACGGCGTACACGACGAGCGGCAGCAGTGTGACGGAGGCGAGCGGCAGGGCGATGCGGGCGCGGGTGCCCGCGGAGAGTGCGGACCCGGCGTACAGCTCGCCCGCGATCGTGCCGACCGGCAGCGCGCACATCAGCAGCCCGACGCCCGCGACGCCGACGCCGATCTCGTCGGCGTACGGGGCCGCGAGCGCCTCCGGGGCGACCATGAACATCGGCGGCGCCCAGAGCAGGAGCAGCAGCGCCCGGATCCGGCGGTCGCCGAGTATCCGCCGCGCGCCGCCGAGGGAGTAGCGGACGAGCGCCGAGCCGCCGTCGCCCCGCGCGGGCCTGCGCCGTGTGCCGAGCCGCAGAAGCAGCGCCGACGCCAGGAACGTACAGACGGTGATGACGAGTGCCCCGCGCGCGGGCACGAAGGTGAGCAGCACGCCGCCGAGGCCGAAGCCGACGAGCACGGAGCTCTGCGAGACGATCCGCAGCAGGGAGCGCCCGAGCACGAACAGATCGCCGTCCCCGAGGATGTCGGTGAGGGTCGCCATCCGCGTCCCGTTGAAGACCGGCGAGACGACGGCGATGACGCACCGCAGCGCGAGCAGCGCGAAGACGGGCGTCGCGGGCAGCGCCATCAGGGCCGCGCACCCGGCACACAGCAGGTCGCAGAGCACGAGCACCCGGCGGGGCGGATACCGGTCGGCGATCCCGGAGAGCAGCGTCCCCCCGATCAGGTAGGGCAGCATGCCGAGCGCGAAGGTGAGCGCGCTCAGCAGCGGCGACCCGGTGAGCGAGTACACGAGGACGGTCAGCGCGACCTCGCTGACGATGACGCCGAGCAGCGAGAGGGCGTGTGCGAGGAAGACGGTGCGGAACTCACGGACGGCGAAGACGCGGCGGTAGCCGGTGGGTTTCTCTTCGGGCATGTCCGCACCCTGCACGCGCGCGTGCCCTCGCCCTAGAGTTTCGGCTCCAGGCGAATCGAGCCTGGGGCGGGGGGAGCCATGCCGTATCAGTTGCACTTCGGGCAGGACGACCTGCTGCGCTGCCGGTTCGCGATCTCGCCCCTGTGGGAGACGCAGGAGGCCGTGCGCACCCTCAAGCGCCCCGACCGGCACGGCTACCACCCGCAGTGGCTGCGGCGGATCCGCGGGGCGGGCGCGCGGCTCGACCTCGCGGCGGTCTGGCTCCTGATGCCGCGCCGCGGGCACTGCCCCGGGGGCGGCGGACAGCCCGCTGGGGCGCGCGCTCGTCGGCGATCCGGCGCGCGCGGTGCGGGAGCTCGCGGACGCCATGGAGGCCGCCTGGCACGCCCTGATCGAGCCGGACTGGCCCCGCCTTCGCACCCTCCTCGAGGCCGACGTGGCCTTCCACTCGCGCCGCCTCGCCGAGGTCGGGCTCGGCGGGCTCCTGAGCGAGCTCGACCCGCGGCTCAGCTGGAACGCGGGGACGCTCGCCGTGGACTGGAACGGCGAGCATGTGCGCGATCTGCGGGGCGAGGGCCTGGTCCTGATGCCGAGCGTCTTCACCTGGCCCGACGTGGTCGGCGGGCACGACCCGCCGTGGCAGCCGACCATCGCCTATCCGGCGCGCGGCCTCGCCGGGCTCTGGGCGGGGCCCGGCGAACGTACGCCTGAAGCGCTCGTACGCCTCCTCGGCCGCGGCCGGGCGACCGTCCTCGCCGCGCTCGTCGACCCCGCCACCACCTCGGCCCTCGCCCACCGCCTTGGCCTGGCCCCGTCATCCGTGTCCGCGCACCTGGGCACGTTGCGCGACGCGGGTCTGCTGGTCTCGCGGCGGTACGGGCATCAGGTCCTGTACGAGCGGACGCCGCTGGGCATCGCGCTGGCGAGTGGCGGCATCTGAGGCGGCCGGTCCCGGTGTCGTAACCGAACCGCATTCGACCGTTATGTAACGATTGCGGCGACGCGTCACGTCACCGTCGCCCAAGGGGTCTGGATGCACCGGCTGCTCCGCACGTTCACGGCACTCACGGCCCTCACGGCCTTCGGGCTCACGGGCTGCTCGTCCGGGTCCGGCTCCGGCAAAGAGAAGCCGGCCGCCGACGCGGGCCGCTCCACCGCCGCCGACCGGCCTCCCGAAAGCGCCTTCTGGGTGGACCCGGAGAGCCCCGCGGCCCGGCAGGTCGAGCAGTGGGAGCAGGAGGGGCGCCCCCAGGACGCCGCCGTGCTCAGGCGGATCTCCGAGCAGCCGATGGCGGTGTGGCCCGCGGGCGACGACCCGGCGCCCGACATCAAGGGCGCCGCCGACGGTACCGCACAGGGCGACCGCACCGCCGTGTTCGTCGCGTACAACATCCCGCACCGCGACTGCGGCCAGCACTCCGCGGGCGGCGCGGGCAGCCCCGACTTCTACCGCCAGTGGATCGACAAGTTCGCGAGGGCCATCGGGAAGAGCCCCGCCCTCGTCATCCTGGAGCCGGACGCGGTCCCGCACATCGTGGACGGCTGCACGCCCGGCGAGTACCACGCCGAGCGCTACGAACTGCTCTCCGAAGCCATCCAGCGGTTCAAGCAGCAGCCCCGGGTGAAGGTCTATCTGGACGCGGGCAACCCCGGCTGGATCGACCAGGCGCCCAAGCTCGCCGAACCGCTCCAGAAGGCCGGCATCGACCAGGCCGACGGATTCTCGCTGAACGTCTCCAACTTCCACACCGACGAGACGATCAAGGCGTACGGCCGCAGCCTGTCGGAGGCGGTCGCCGGGAAACACTTCGTGATGGACACCAGCCGCAACGGCAAGGGGCCGCTGGCCAGCGACCGCGAGGACGCCTGGTGCAATCCGCCGGGCCGGGGTCTTGGCACCCCGCCCACGGACAAGACGGGCGACGCGCTGCTCGACGCGGTCCTGTGGATCAAGCGCCCCGGCGACTCGGACGGACCGTGCCGGGGCGGCCCGGCGGCCGGCCAGTGGTGGCCCGACTACGCGCTGGGCCTCGCGCGCAACGCCAAGGACGCCTAAGGACGCCTGAGGACACGTCACTTCACGTGGATCCGCTACTTCACGTGGATCCACTTGGCCTCGGACGACGTGCCGTTCCGGTCCGTCACGAACAGCATGTACCAGCCCGGCGGCACCAGCGCGGTGTCGCCCCTGGGCACGTCCACCGTCACCGAACCCTTGCCCTTGGTGAGCCCGAGCGCGATCGACCGCTGTTCCACGTCCGTCGTGTGCGTCACCGCGCTGGGGCGCATCAGCCGGGCCGACGCGATCTTCGCCGCGTCTCGCGTACGGAACGTGGCGCGGCCGTTGGCGGCAAGGACCTCAGGCCCCTTGCCGAGTACGGGGCGGTCCTTGCCGGCCTTGTGCAGGGTGGGCGGCGTGAAGACCTCCATGCGCTGCTCGAAGTGGCCGAGCTTGGTGTTCTCCTGGTTGTCGAAGAGCGGGTCGGAGCCGAAGGTGACGACCCGTCCGTCGGGCAGCAGCAGCGCCTCGGAGTGGTAGTTGCGGCCCACCCTGGGTGACGCCGCCTCACGGAAGGCGTTCGTCCTGGGGTCGTAGAACTGCGCCTTGAGGATGTTGCTCGCGCCGCGCCCCCGGTAGTCCCTGGAGCCGTTGGACGTGAACACCGAGTCGTCCGGCATGATCACGCTGTTCAAGTACCGAGTGCCCTGCGGGAGTTGGGGCCCGGTCCGGAAGACGGGGCTGTCCTCCCTGAGATCCACCACCGCCGTGCGCCGGGTCGCCTTCTCGGACTCACCGACACCTCCACCACCAAGGATCATCACCTTCTGATCCTGCGCGGGCGGCAGCAGCACGGACGCGGACGTCTCCGTCTGATCGAGATCGGCAAGCCCGGGTATCTTCTGGAACTTATTGGTCTTCAGATCCCACAGCCCGGGGGCACGGCCCTTGTCGGCAGGGCCGTAGCCCGCGTTCGACGCCGGGTAGAAGAGCTTGCCGCCCTTGGTGAGGAAGAGCGCGGGGTAGGTCGGGAAGTAGCGCTTGGGCCCGTTGGTCCACTTCTTCGTCTTCGGGTCGTAGATCTCGTTGTCGCCCGGGTCGATCATGCCCACGTCGTCGAGCCCGGAGACCGCGAGCACCTTGCCGTCGTCGAGACCGACGAGCGTCGGGTACCAACGGGCCTTCTCCATCGGCTCGACGGGGATGTACTTCTCGGCCTTCGGGTCGAACTCGTAGGCCGCCTTGATCCCCTGGAAGTCCTGCTTGTCCATGGTGATCTTCTCGGCGATCCCGTAGGCGTTGTCCGCTTCCTTGCCGGTCAGGCCCTCGATCTCGTACTGCGCGGTCTTCTCGGTGACGGACCGCTCGCCCTTCTGGACCGCCTCCACGAAGACGCGTGTCTCGCTCGCCTTGACCGTCGCCTTCCAGGGCTGCATCACCCCGGACTTGGAGTACGTGATCTTGAAGTCCCGTTTGGCCTTGGGCACGTTGACGTCGAACCTGCTCACGTACTCGACGCCGGAGGGCGAGCGGAAGCGGGTGCCCCTCTTCAGGACGAGCGGCTTGTCGGGGTTCTCGTTCTTGACCCGCATGCCGCCGCCTGCCCGCTCGATCTCGCCGTCGAGGAGTTCGTAGCGCGCCGTGCCGCCCGCCACCAGGAGGCGCCCGTCGGGGAGTTGGGCGTGCCCGGAGCAGAAGAAGTCCTCGGGGGTCGCGATCTTCTTGAAGGTGTCCGTCTTCGGATTCCAGAGGATCGTGTCGAAGGAGCCCTTGTCGAACTTCTTCTGCTCGTTGCCGGAGCCCGCGACGATCAGGACCTTGCCGGTGTGCAGGAGCGCCGCGTGGATGGCATTGGTGCGGTACTCGTCAGGAATGCCGATCTGCTTCCAGGAACCGTACTTCGCCTTGTAGCCGGGCTGGGCGATCTTGTACTCGTAGTACTGCTGCTCCGCGAAGGAGAGCGCCGCCGGTGCGTTGAGTCCGACGAGCAGCGCGCCCGCCCCGACTCCGAGGAGTGTCTTCTTCGTCCGCTGCGAGGGCCGGTAGGCCATGGCTCAGTTCCCTCCTGTCGTCGTACCGGTGGCGAATGCCGGCTCCGGATCGCTGTCCGGGCCCGTGGCGACCAGGCCTTCCGCGTCCGTGCCTCCGAGGCGGCGCGCCTGCTGCCGGGCCTCGGCGCGTGCCTTGCCTCCCTTGCGCTCCTTGATCAGCGTGAAGGCCCAGATCGTGATCGGGGCGAGCGAGATGGCCATCGCAAGCACGGCCCAGGTGCGCATCGCCACATGGGTATGGCCGAGCACGAACGAGGCGGCCAGCGACGTGGCGAGCAGGGCCGCCCAGAAGAGATGGATGCGGAAGGTGAGCACCCGGTCCGGGCTCGTGCCGTCCCCCTTGGGGGTGACCACGAAGCGGCTCGGGCGGCGCAGGAGGGCGGCACCGAGCGACTTGGCGTAGATGGGCGCGGAGAGCGCGGACATCGCCATGCCGGCCAGGCCTCCGGAGCCCTCCGGCTCGTGCGGGGAGACGTTGTGCCGCCGGTTCCAGAGGTAGAGCCCGACCTGGAGCGCGGCGGCGTCGCTGTAGAGCATCAGCCACACGGACGCGGCCACCTGCGTACCGGACGCCCCGAACCACAGGAAGAGAACACAACTCAGCACGCCAAGCAGCCAGTTGACGGCCGTCATCGGGTAGTAGACGAGCATCATCGTGTACGAGAACAGCCGGCCTGGCGGCATCGTGAGCGGTGCCTTCCAGTACTGCTTGAACAGCGTCTCGTACGTCCCGCGCGACCAGCGCATCTGCTGGGTGAAGAAGTCCGTCCAGGAGGCGGGCCCCTCGCCGACGGCGAGCACGTCCGGGGTGTAGACGGACCGCCAGTGCCGCCGGGTGAGGGGGTTCTTGTGGCGGTGCAGCTCGAAGCCGGTCGCCATGTCCTCGGTGATCGAGTCGTAGAGACCGCCGACCTGGAGAAGCGCCTTGATCCGTACGACGTTGTTGGTGCCGACGAACATGGGGGCGCGGTAGCGGTTGCCGGCGCGCTGGATCAACGCGTGGAAGAGGAACTGCTGCGACTCGGCGGCTTTGGTGACGGGGGTGTCGTAGTTCCCGTAGACCTGCGGGCCCACGACGAACGCGACGTCTTCGTCCCGGAAGTAACCCAGCATCCGCTCAAGGAAGTTGGGGAGCGGGACGTGGTCGGTGTCCACGGAGGCGAAGAAGTCGTAGCCGCCGCCGTGCATCGCGAGCCAGGCGTTGTAGTTGCCGTGCTTGGTGCGGGCCTTGTGGACGCCGTTCTCGCGGTTCCACTCGGGCACGCCGTTGCGGGTGAAGTGCCGGACGCCGAGCTCCGCGCAGAGGGCCTTGGCCTCGTCGTCGTCGCCCTCGTCCAGGAGCCATATGTCGAGCGGTCCGTCATGACGTATGCGGGTCGCGCCCTCGAGGGTGGCGCGGACCATGGCCAGGGGTTCCTTGCCGGGGACGTACGTGGTGAGGAAGGCGACCCGCGTGCCCGGCTCGGGAACGACGGGTATCGGGTCTCTCGCCACCATCGTCGCGTGGGCGATCGATATGACATTGACGAGCATGAAGAGCTCGATGAGACCGATCGCCACGAGCATCGTGATGTCGAGGCCGATGAGCCAGCTGTCGGCGCCCTCGCGTTCCGTCCAGTGGGTCGGCCAGACGAGATAGACGAGGAGGAGGCCGGTGAGGACGGGAGCGAGCGTCATGAGGAGGACGGCTCGTATTCGGTGCGGCTGGCCGGAGAGGAGCTTGGTGTACTGCACCCGATAGCAGTCGTCGCCGTCCGGCTCGGTGATTGGGCCGGCGAGCGTGCTGTGGGTTTCGTAGTTGTAGCCCTCCGACCGCACAGCGCCTCCAGGTCTTCGATGATCTGGCGATGGCAGGTTCTGGTGCGAACAAGCCAATACCCATACAAAAAGTGAGTTTTGTCCGCGTGTCGAACCGGACTCGTCCGTGTGAGCGGTTTTGGGGCGAGCGGTTTCACCGGGGTTGCGGAGCGGGCCCGCTCCTGCTGTGGAGGTGTCAGTACGGAGGGGGCGCCTGCCTGGAGCGCCAGGAGTGCGCGGGGACATACGGCGGTTTCTGATCCCACCAGGCGCGATGGGCACCAGCGGAGTGCGGGGCGCGCAGGGTGTGGGCACCGCGTATCAGCACGATGAAGACCGCGGTGAGAGCAGCCAGCTCCAAGTGGTTCGGGCTGCCTCCGACGACCTTGATCGTGTGGCGGCGTATCACCAGGACACCGGCAGGGCCTTGGGCCCTCGGATCAGGTCACCCGTCTGCCACTCGATCCGCTCGGGCGGCACCGCGAGCGCGAGTGCGGGGTAGCGGTCGAGCAGCGTGGCGATCATGATCTCGGATTCCATCCGGGCCAGCATCGAGCCCACACAGTGGTGGGGGCCGTTCCCGAAGGCCATATGGGCGATGGGCCCCCGGTCGAAGTCAAGCGTGTCGGGGTTCGGGAAGGCCTCGGGGTCGCGATTGGCCGCGAGGTACGAGGAGTAGACCGCCTCACCGGCCCGGACCACGACACCGGCGATCTCGACGTCCTGCGAGGCGATCCGCGGGAGGCCCACTCCGCTGCGGTGCGGGATGTAGCGCAGCAGCTCGTCGACGGCCTGCGGAATCAAGTCCGGTTCGGCGCGCAGCCGTTCCAGCTGCCGCGGATGGGTGAGCAGCGCGTAGACCATGTTGGCGCTGTTGTTGCGTACGGCGTGTGCGCCGCTCACCAGGATGGCGGTGGCCAGGGAGACGGCCTCCGGCTCCGTGATCTCACCGGCGTCGGAGGCCGCGGCGAGGACCCCGGCCAGGTCGTCGCCCGGCTCATCGCGACGCCGGGCGAGCAGACTGACGACGCACTCACGGACGGTCGTGCTGGCGTCGCCGCTCCGCTCGGGGGCCGGGCCGGGAGTCGTGATCAGGTTCGCCCAGGACGTCATGCCCTCCCGCATGTCCTGGTCCATTCCCAGCAGGTCGGCGACGGCCGCGAGCGGGAAGGGGCCGTGCAGGTGCTCCACGAGGTCCGCCGGTGAGCCGTGCCGCTCCATGGCGTCGAGCATGCTGTCGGCGGTGGCCTGCACGGACGGCCTGAGCTTCTGCATGCTCTCGCCGGTGAACGCTCGCGCCAGCACGCGGCGCATGTCATTCAGGCGTGGCGGGTCGGCGTAGGTGAGGGACGCCTGCTGGGAGGCGATCGCGTGCGGGCAGGAACTGGTGACCGTACGCCCGACCAGCTCCTCCCTGCTGAAGCGCGGGTCGGTCGTCGCCGCCTTGACGTGGGAGTAGCGCGCCATCAGCCAGGCGCTGCCCTCGCCGAACGGCAACTGGATCCGCGTGGCCTGCTCGTCCCGCAGCCGGTCGCTGAGGAAGGGGTCGAACTCGAGGCCCTCCAGGTCGTCAAGGCCCCAGCAGTGGACCGTCTCGTCCGAAGCCGGTTCCGTCTGCGGCCCGAGAACCGTGCGCGGGTCTGACGTCATGCTTCATCTCCCTGTTCCTCGATGTCAGCTTCCTGTCGCTCCCAGCGGTCGATTCCGCCGGATATCGGCTGTGGCATGCCTTCCCTCTCGTCGCTCGATCCGCCGTCGGCGTCGCCCAGCGTCACCGGATTGGCCCAACCACCGGTCGAAACAGTCCCGCGCGCGCATTGCGCAGGGGTCCGTGAGGCTTTGTCGAAACAGGAAAGGAGAGCCACCGTGGCGACTCTGTGCAGACCGACGGTGTCCGTGCCCGAGTACGTGATCACCATGGAGCAGACCCTCGACCTGGCCCGGTACGTTCATCCGGACCATCCGCAGCTCGAACTGGCTCTGCGGCTGATCGAGAACACCGGCGTCGCGAAGCGGCACTTGGTGCGCCCCATCGAGGAGACCCTCGCGCACCCCGGCTTCGAAATACGCAACGCCATGTACGAAGCCGAGGCCAAGGCACGGGTCCCGGCGGTGGTGCGTCAGGCGCTGGCCGACGCGGAAATGCGCCCGGTGGACATCGACCTGATCGTGTACGTGTCGTGCACCGGCTTCATGATGCCGTCGCTGACCGCGTGGATGATCAACACGATGGGGTTCCGCACCGACACGAGGCAGTTGCCCATAGCCCAGCTGGGCTGCGCGGCGGGCGGAGCGGCGGTCAACCGCGCGCATGACTTCTGCACCGCCTACCCGGAGGCGAACGCCCTGATAGTCGCCTGTGAGTTCTGCTCCCTGTGCTATCAGCCGAGCGACCTGGAGGTGGGAAATCTCCTCTCGAACGGCCTGTTCGGTGACGGCGTGGCTGCCGCCGTCGTCCGGGGCCGCGGCGGCACCGGCATCGAACTGCGGCGCAACGGCTCGTACATCATTCCCCGGACGGAGGACTGGATCGCGTACGAAGTCAAGGCCACCGGGTTCCACTTCAGGCTCGACCGACGCGTTCCCGGCACCATGGAGCCGCTCGCCCCGGTGCTGAAGCAGCTGGCCCATGCGCATGGTTGGGACGCCGCCGCCCTGGATTTCTACATCATCCATGCAGGTGGCCCGCGGATCCTCGACGACCTCAGCAAGTACCTCGGTGTGGCATCCGAAGCATTCCGCTTCAGCCGGGCCACACTGACCGAGTACGGCAACATCGCGAGCGCCGTCGTCCTGGACGCGTTGCGCCGGCTCTTCGACGAGAACGGCACCCGCGACGCCGCGCGAGGTCTCCTGGCGGGGTTCGGCCCGGGCATCACCGCCGAGGTCGCACTGGGCAACTGGACCACGGGGCGAGAGACCGCTTAGGCGAGACCACTCAGGCCTCAGACCCCGTCACGGAGGAATCGGAACGATGCTGAGGGACGGCCCCGACACCTCGCAGCCACCCATCACACAGTGGCCCGCCCTGGACCTGGACGGGGTGGACTTCGACCCCGTCCTCGCCGGACTGATGCGGGAGGGGCCGGTGACCCGCATCAAGCTTCCCAACGGAAGCGGGTGGGCCTGGCTCGTCTGCCGGTACGACGACGTGCGGATGGTGACCAACGACCCCAGGTTCAGCCGCAAGCTGGTCGTCGACCACGACGTCACCCGTCTGGCCCCCCATTTCATCCCCGCCCCCGGCGCGGTCGGCTTCGAGGACCCGCCCGACCACACACGACTGCGCCGTGCCGTCGCCGGGGCCTTCACCGCCGGCGGTGTGGAGCGCCTTCGTACGCGGGCGCGGGCGATGCTCGGCGAACTCGTCGACGGGATGCTGCGCGACGGACCGCCCGCGGACCTGACCGAGCGCCTGCTCGCACCCTTCCCCCTCGCCGTCGTATGCGAGCTGATGGGCATTCCGGAGGCCGACCGTCCCACGGTGCACACGTGGACCGCCCTGATCCTGTCCTCGGCCAAAGGCGCGCAACAAAGCGAGCAGGCCAAGACGGACATGCTGGCCTACCTCGGTGAACGCCTGCGCGAGGGGCGCGGAACGGGCGGTGACAACGTCATCGGGCTCCTCGTCAAGGCCATCGAAAGCGGAGAGGTCACCGAAGAGGAAGCCACCGGCCTCGCCCTGCTCATCCAGATCGGTGGCGAGGCCGTCACCAACAACGTGGGCAACATGGTCTACATCCTGCTCACCCGGCCCGACCTGCTCGAGCGGCTGCGGAACACACCCGAGCTGCGGCCCTCGGCGCTCAACGAACTCCTGCGCTACATCCCGCACCGCAACGCCGTCGGGCTCTCCCGGATCGCCCTCGAAGACGTCACGATCGCCGGCCACCGCATCCGCGCGGGTGAAGCGGTCTACGTCTCCTACCTCGCCGCCAACCGCGACGCGGAGATCTTCCCCGACCCCGACGAGCTGCGGCTCGACCGCAGCCCCAACCCGCACGTCTCCTTCGGGTACGGACCGCACTACTGCCCCGGCGCCGTGCTGGCCCGCCTGGAGTCCGAACTGCTCATGGACGCGGTGCTCGACCGGTTCACGGAGCTGCGGTTCACCGTCCCCCCGGACGAACTGCGCTGGCGCCCCGGAGCACTCATCCGAGGGCCCGAGGGTCTCCCCGTGACCTGGTCATGACCGCGCACCTCGCCCGTCCGGGACTGCTCGT
Source organism: Streptomyces sp. NPDC059037 (assembly GCF_042740015.1). Lineage (NCBI taxonomy): Bacteria > Bacillati > Actinomycetota > Actinomycetes > Kitasatosporales > Streptomycetaceae > Streptomyces > Streptomyces sp. NPDC059037. The sequence continues at coordinate 26,314 of NZ_JBHYIG010000032.1, read as the reverse complement.
CCCCCCTGGCCACGGCCGGACCCTGACCACCGCCGCCCAGCAGGTCACGTTCAAGGTCACCGGGGAGCACTCCCGGGTGAGCTCCAGCTTCGAGGTCGTCGTACCGCCCGGCTTCGACGTCGGGGCGCACCTGCACACGCGCAGCGAGGAGCTGTTCTACGTCCTCGAAGGCGAACTCGACGTGATGGCGTTCGAGCCGCGCGTCCGCACCGGGGACGACTGGCGGCACTGGCGGGCACTCGACGGCCGCCAGGTCGTCCGCGCGACTCCCGGAACCGTCATCGTGGTTCCGCCCGGCTGCCCGCACGCCTTCGCGAACCCCACGGGCGAACCGGCCCGCATGTTCTTCCAGGCCTCACCACCACCGGATCACGAGCGGTACTTCGAGGAGCTCCTCACCCTGCTCGACACCGGCGACCCACCGGACCCGGCGGCGATCCAGGAACTGCGGGCCCGCTACGACGTCGAGCAGCTCACTCCGCTGCGCCACGGCCTGTCCTGACCACCAAGGCACCCTCATCCCAGTACCACCGGGGCACCCTCGCCCCGTGAAGAGGCCCCGCCCGGCCGGCGGCAACGACACCCTCATCACCGCGCTGGTCGTGGGGACAGCCGAGCACGGCGCCACCGTCCACGGCGACCATGGGGACGACAAGATCACCACGGGCGCCGTGCAGGGAGGTGAGCGCGGTGCCGACCGAGCCGCCGCTCTGCCGCATGGCGTTGACCGTGGCGTGATCAGGCCCATGCCGAGGCCGGTCGCACTGAGCACAATGGATCCGGACATGGGCATGAAGGCCAGACCTGTCTTGGCGGGGCTGTATCCGCGGGTGTGCTGCAGGTAGTACGTGAGGAACAAGAAGACGCCCACACGAACGCGGCGATCAGCACGGCGGCGGCCGTGAGGAAGCCGCAGCTGTCCGGGGACGTCCAGCCGTGGCCGCCGGCTTCCGCGAGGCCGAACACCGTGCAGAAGCCCCCGGACGAGGCCAGTGCAGCGGTGCGCCGCCGGTGACGGCGACGGCGGCGAAGAGGACATTGACGTACAGCGTCGAACGCCGGCTCAGGTGCTCGGTGAGCAGGCCGCCCAGGAGCAGCCCCACCGCGCCCCCCGAGGCGGCGAGGGCCGCGAACACGCCTTGCAGGGCGCGGGCCGTCACCAGGACCTCGAAGGTGGCCGCGGCGCCGCCCAGGGCCCGCGCAGGTCGGCCACCCGCGAGGACGACCATGAGCTGGGTGAGGCCGATGACCGCGAGGATCTTCCAGCGGCGCGGATCGAGCGGCGGTGCCGCCTCGGGGCGCCCGTGTCCATGGAGTGCGCGCAGGGCCGCGTCAGGGCCGCGCCCGGCGGAGGCGGTGGCGGACCGCACGCTGGGCCAGCGGGCCCAGGTCCTCAACTGCCGTCACCAGGAGGGACAGTTGCTCCAAGGCATCCAGCGCCCTGTTCGCCCCATCGGCATCCACACCTTCGTACAGCTCGATCCCCACGAAGGACGCCGCCACCGCCCTGGCAAGACCGGACGGATCGGCGAACTCCCCCAGGGGAGTCGTCGAAAGCACCCGGGTCAGGACCTTCTCGATCTCCTCGATCCAGAGGGCCAGGCCCGCCGCCGTGGCGGGGGCGAGACGGGGCTGCGTCTGAGCCCCCGCCAGGAGCTGGCCGAGGACGGCGACATGACCGGCCGCCCGCTCCTCCTCATGCATCTCCCTCCCGAACTCGAGGAGTTCGGACAGGGAGGACACCGCCGCCAGGCGGTCCCGGTAGCGGGACACCCGCTGCTCCGACCCGTGCCGGCACGCCGCCGCCAGCAACTCGTCCACCGACCCGAAGTGGTAGAAGACCAGCGCCTGATTCACCCCGGCGGCGGCCGCGATCGTGCGCGCCGACGTCTTGGCGATGCCCTGTTCGATGAGCGTGCGCAAGGTGGCTTCGAGCAGCTTCGTCTTGGTGTCGGCGCTCACGCCCGCGCCTCCTCGCGGACAGGCCGAAGGCCCGCCCGTACGCCACAGGTGCGGACATCGGCGTACGTGGCCGTGAAGGAACCCTCGTACCCGAAGAGCGGCCCGAAGTGCCGGTTCACCACCCGGACTTGGATGCGGAAGCGGCCCGTCCTGTCGTCGAAGGACTCCCGGACCTCGGCGTCGCCGCCGATCAGCCCGGGAACGCGGACGTCCACCGGCCCCTCCCGGAAGCGGTGCTCTCCGGAGCGGATGAGCAGCGAGCCGTCCGGCTCCACCCGGGGGTGGAGGTCGCTCGCGAGGTGCTGGTGGGTCCCCAAGTAGTCGAGGATCCGGTCCCGACTCGGTGCGAGGACCATCTGGGCGTCGAAGCGCCGGGAGCGGCCCGGCAGGTCGAAGGTGCGCACGAAGGTCACCGTCTCACGGCCGAACGAGTCGGTGTACGGCACGTTCTCGATGGTGAAGGGGACGTTCCGGCCCACCCTCGGGACGAGGATGTTGCGGGTGCCGCCGACGACCAGGAAGGGCTTCACGAAGCCCCTGCCGTGCCAGATGCGGTCCATCACCCCTCGGCCCGTGCACGCCTCACCGCTCGCGAGGCCCACGGAGAAGCGGCGCTGAAGCTGCGGGTGCAGCCGGTCGAAGTCGGGGCCGAGCACGGTGCGGAAGATCGACGGCGTCATGACGGCTGCTCCTGGAGGGTGGTCAGAATGCGGGGCGCACGTGTGCGTGGCGGTGGCGTACGAAGGCACCGGCGCGCCGCAGGCGTCACGGGCAGCGGCGGCACGAGGAACGCGAGCGCGAGTACCGCCAGTGCCACCACGGGCGCGGCGAGCACCGCCGCGAGCACGCAGCCGGCCCGGAAGGCGACCTCGCCGAGCGCGTGCAGCAGCTGCCGCTCGGGGGTGATCCCCCGCTCCAGCCACAGTCGCAGCCGGTCGAAGGACCAGGCCGTGGCCCAGCCCATCAGCGGCCGGAAGAGGGCCCGGTCGGCGCAGGCACCGAAGCGGCCCCAGCGCGGCCGGTAGTCGTACCCGGTGAGGAAGCGGACGCCGCCGTCCGGGGCGGGTACGTAGCGCCAGTAGCCCGAGCCCTCCTGGAGCAGCGACAGCGGATGCGGGGATGCGAACCGCAGCGCCGACGTCCTGGTGCCGTCGGGGCGGCGCTTCTCGCCCGCGGAGATGCCGGTGCCCGCGATGGTGACGAAGGGCAGTACGCGCGTGCCGTACCGGAAGTGCTGCGGCTCCCCCGCGACCTGCGGCAGGTAGTCGATCTCGGTGAAGCGCAGGTCCCAGCGCTGGTGCTGGGAGGGCTCCTGCGTACGCGCCCAGAGCTCGTCGAGGTCGGCGGCTATGTGCGCTTCGACGTACAGGCTCACGGCGTATCCCCCAAGTCAGTGCATGCATGTTCGGCATGTTTGAGCGACTGCTCAAACAGACCTTACGGGGATTTGAGCAGTCGCTCAAGTCCGTCGCGTCGACCATGGAGACACAAGAAAGCCCCCGCCGTTGCCGGCGGGGGCTCTCAGAAGTCTCGGGGTGTCACTGCGAAAGGTGGCGCTCCACCGTCTCGACCTTCGACGTCATGCCGTCCGTCACCCCGGGGCGGATGTCCGCCTTCATGACGACGGAGACGCGCGGCGCACGCGCCTCGACCGCCGCGACGGCGCGCTTGACGACGTCCATCACTTCGTCCCACTCACCCTCGACGGAGGTGAACATCGCGTCCGTCCGGTTGGGCAGCCCCGATTCGCGGACGACGCGGACCGCGTCGGCGACGTACTCGCCCACGTCCTCGCCGACGCCCAGCGGCGTCACGGAGAAGGCGACGATCATGCGCCGACGACCCCCTCGCGGCGGGCGCGCGACGCGATCACGGCGGCCTCAGCCTCACGCTTCAGCTTGCGCTCGGCGAAGAAACCGCCGGTCGGCAGGACGGAGAGGACGAAGTAGAGGGCGGCCGTCTTCGCGTTCCACTTCGTGCGGTTCCAGGCGTCGAGCCAGAAGAGCACGTAGAGGACGAAGAGCACGCCGTGGATCATGCCCATCGCCGGCACGGCGTTGAAGTCCGTGGTCCGCTTGAGCACCGAGCAGACGAGCAGCAGCAGGAAGGAGACGGCTTCGGGAGCCGAGACCAGGCGGAGGCGGCGGAGTGCGGATGCGGTCTTGATGTCCACGGATCACCTTCGGGGGGGAGGACGGAGGGGGTGCGGGCGGGCCGCTCGGCCGCGATCTTGTGAATGCGCGCACAAGCGACCCCCATTGTGACATCGGGGTGTTCTCGGGGTTCGCTCAGGGGCCGTTGCCCTGTTCCGAGGGCATATCCGACGGCTACCGTCGATACGTGGCAACGTTCCGACTGCAAGGCAGCAGGGTGCTCGCCGTGGACATGTCCGGCGACGCCGTCAAGGCGAAGAACGGCTCGATGGTCGCGTACGACGGCCAGATGGCCTTCAAAAAGATGTCCGGCGGCGGCGAGGGCATACGGGGCATGGTGACCCGTCGCCTCACCGGCGAGCAGATGACGGTGATGGAGGTGAAGGGGCACGGCACCTGCTGGTTCGCCGACCGCGCCACGGAGATCAACCTCGTGGAGCTGCGCGGCGAGAAGCTCTTCGTCGAGTCGAGCAACCTGCTCTGCACCGACGCGGGCCTGCACACGGGCACCAGCTTCACCGGACTGCGCGGCGCCTCACAGGGCAACGGCCTGTTCACCACGACGGTGGAAGGCACGGGCCAGGCGGCGATCATGTCCGACGGGCCCGCGGTGGTCCTGCGCGTCAGTCAGCAGTACCCCCTGACCGTGGATCCCGGGGCGTACATCGCGCATCAGGGAAACCTCCGCCAGAACCTCCAGTCGGGCGTCACGTTCCGTACGTTCATGGGCGAGGGCGGCGGCGAGGCCTTCCAGATCCGCTTCGAGGGCGACGGTCTGGTCTACGTCCAGCCCAGCGAGCGCACCACGATGGCGGGGGACGTCTGACATGCCCTTCCGAGAGATCAACTCGAAGGTGGTCGAGGCGACGGTTCTGCCGGGCCAGAAGCTGTTCAGCCAGCGCGGCGCCATGCTCGCCTACAAGGGGGACGTCTCCTTCACGCCCAACATCCAGGGCGGGCAGGGCGGCCTCGCGTCCATGATCGGGCGGCGGGTGGCGAACGAGGCGACGCCGCTGATGACCGTCGAGGGCAGCGGCACCGTCCTCTTCGGGCACGGCGGGCATCACATCCAGGTGATCAGCCTCTCCGGAGACACCCTCTACGTGGAGGCGGACCGGCTGCTCGCCTTCGACGGCACCCTCCAGCAGGGCACGATGTTCATGGGCTCGCAGGGCGGCGTGATGGGCATGGTGCGCGGACAGGTCACCGGGCAGGGACTGTTCACGACCACCCTCAAGGGACAGGGCGCGGTCGCCGTCATGGCGCACGGCGGGGTCGTCGAGGTGCCGATCACCCCGCAGCGCCCGGTGCACGTGGACCCGCAGGCCTATGTGGCGCACCACGGCGACGTGCGCAACAAACTCTCCACGGCGCTCGGCTGGCGCGACATGGTGGGGCGGGGCTCGGGCGAGGCGTTCCAGCTGGAGCTGTCAGGGAGCGGTGCGGTGTTCGTCCAGGCGTCGGAGGAGAAGCTGTGACCCCTTCAGTGCCCGCGGGCGGGCCCGCGGTGTTCGATCCGATGACGCTGCCGAGCGACGACAGCGTGAACGCGTACACGTTCTGCGTGGAGCTCAAGGGGAGCCAGTGGTTCCTGCAGAAGGGGAAGATGATCGCCTACTACGGGTCGATCGACTTCAACGGCATCGGGCACGGCCGCCTGGACCGACTGGTGCGCACGAGTTTCCATTCGCCGCTGCACGCGAGCGACTGGGTCGTGGCGGAGGGCCAGGGCAAGATGCTCCTCGCCGACCGGGCCTTCGATGTGAATTCGTACGACCTCGAGGACGGCAACCTGACCATTCGCTCGGGCAACCTCCTCGCTTTTCAGCCAACTCTCGCCCTGAAGCAATCAATTGTTCCGGGCTTCCTGACCCTGATCGGAACCGGAAAGTTCGTGGCCGCGTCGAACGGTCCGGTCGTGTTCATGGAGCCGCCGATCCGCGTCGATCCGCAGGCCCTCGTGGGCTGGGCGGACTGCCCGTCGCCCTGCCATCACTACGACCACGGCTACATGACGGGGGTCATGGGGGGCGTGCGGGCGCTGACCGGGATCGGCGGGACCTCGGGCGAGGAGCACCAGTTCGAGTTCGTGGGGGCGGGGACGGTGCTGCTGCAGTCCTCGGAGATGCTCATGGCAGACCAGGCGACGGGTGCGGTGCCGCAACAGGCGGGGATCCCGGGCGCCGGGGGTGCACCCGGTCAACGCGGACAGCAGCCGGGACAACCACGCCTTCCCGGACAACTGGGGGACCTCCAGCGTCGCTTCGGCCTGTGAGCGGTAGTCTGCGGAGTGTGACGACGAACGCCTGTGCCCCTCCGTGACATGGAGGGTGAGAGGCGCGCGTCACACGCCCTCATTCGTTCACCTTTCAACTTCTTAGGTAGAATCGATTTCATGGAGACCGATACGGCCCCGCAGTGGCTGACCAACGAGGAACAGTGCGCCTGGCGCACCCACGTGGAGGTCAACAGGATGCTGACATACCAGCTCGAGAAAGACCTCCAGCCGTTCAACCTGACCATGAACGACTACGACATCCTCGTTCATCTCTCCGAGTCGGACGAGAAGCGGATGCGTATGAGCGATCTCGCGGCCGCCACGCTGCAGTCCAAGAGCCGCCTGTCCCACCAGATCACCCGCATGGAGAACGCGGGCCTGGTCCGCCGGGAGAACTGTGAGTCCGACCGGCGCGGCCTCTACACCGTGCTCACGGACGAGGGCATGGAGACCATGAAGAAGGTCGCCCCGCACCACGTGACCTCGGTCCGCCGGCACTTCATCGATCTGATCTCGCCCGAGGCGCTCGGCGAGCTCCACAAGGCACTGACCCCGATCGCGGAGCACTTGCGCGCGCAACGGGGCAAGCCCTGACGCTCAGCCGGACCGCGGCACGAGGGGCACCCTGAGTTCGAAGAGCGCTCCCCCGCCGGGAGCCTCCTGGACCGTGAGCGTGCCGCCGTGCCGTTCGGCCACGTCCCGCGCGATGGCGAGACCCAGACCGGCCCCGCCGTCATCACGGGTGCGTGCGTCGTCGAGCCGTACGAAGCGCTCGAAGACGTGCTCGCGCTCGCTCTCCGGCACGCCGGCCCCGTCGTCGGAGACCGCGAGGACCGCCCAGGCCCCTTCGGCGCGGGTGGCGACCGTGACGTGGGTGCGGGCGTGGCGCTGCGCGTTGTTCACGAGGTTGCCGAGCACGCGCGCCAACTGGCCGCGCGATCCGGCGACTTCGGCCCCCGACAGGTCGGTCCGCACCTCGACGCGGTCCCTCGCCCGCTGGGACAGCTCCTCGCGGGCGAGGGCCGCCAGGTCCACCCGCGTCGCGCCGGGCTTCTCCCCGGCGTCCAGGCGGGCGAGCAGGAGCAGGTCGGCGGCCAGCTCCTGAAGGCGCACGGTGTCCTCGACGGCGCCGTCCACATCCAGCAACTCCGGGTGTGCCGCGCCCACTTCGAGCTGGGTGCGCAAGGACGCGATGGGGCTGCGCAGTTCGTGCGATGCGTCGGCGACGAAGCGGCGCTGGCGTTCCACCGACGCCTGCAGGGCGGCCAGCGTCTCGTTCGTGGTCCGGGCCAGGCGGGCGACCTCGTCATGCGTGTCCGGCTCGGGCACGCGCCGCGCGAGGTCCTCCGAGGCGGTGATCGCCGCCATCTCGGAGCGGATGGCGTCCACCGGGCGCAGGGCGCGCCGCGTGACCAGCCAGGTCACCGCGGCGATCACGGCGAGCAGCAGCGGGAAGCCGATGAGCAGCGATGTCAACGCCGTTGACATCGCGCTCTGTTGGGACTCCAGCGAGCCGCCCGCGTACACGGTGAGATCGCCCTTCTTCTCGACGCTCACCTCGACCTCGGCGAAGCGGTAGTCCTCCGTCTCGCCGTCGACGGTCGCCGAGCCGTCGGTGAACTTCTTGTCGTCGGACGGCTCACCGGGTTCGAGCGCTTCCTCCGCGCTGTCGTCGTCATCGTCATCGTCGCCGCCGGGCGCGGGGGACGCCTGCTCGGGCCTGACTGCGGCGGTGCCCGTGCCGCTGATGCGCTCCAGATCCTCGCTGGCCGCGACCAGCCGGCCGTCGGCGTCGACGATCTGCACGGGGTTGTCCTCGGCCTCGGGCAGATCCAGCTTGTCGTACGCGATGCCGGGGGTGATCTGCGAGGCCACCCGCCGGGCGGCCGAATCGGCGTCGGCCTCCGCCTCGCCGATGAGGCTGAACCGCAGCGAGAGCAGCACGGCGGCGCCCGCCGCGACCAGCGCGACCGCGACGACGAGGCTCGCGCCGAGGGTGGCTCTGGCCCGGACCGAACTGAACAAGCGGCTCATCGGGGGGCCTCCAGGCGGTAGCCGGCGCCGCGCACCGTCTTGATCAGCCGCGCACCCAGCTTGCGCCGCAGGGCGCTCACGTACACCTCGACGATGTTGGGGTCGCCCTCGTACGCGAAGTCCCAGACGTGCTCCAGGATCTCGCCCTTGGAGACCACCTCGCCCCGGCGCAGGACGAGCTGCTCCAGGACGGCGAACTCCTTGGCGGTGAGCGTCACTTCATCGCCGTCGTCGTTGCCGTCGCCGCCGCGGAAGACGCGGCGCGCGGCGGTGTCGACCAACAGGTCGCCGAGGGTGTGGACCGGGGACGGGCCCGCGTTGCCGCGGCGGCGCAGCAGCGCCTTCACGCGGGCCACGAGCACGACGTACGAGAAGGGCTTGGTGAGGTAGTCGTCGGCGCCCGTGTCGAGCCCCTCGGCCTCGTCGTACTCGCCGTCCTTCGCGGTGAGCATCAGGATCGGTACGTCGTGACCGGCCGCGCGCAGGGTGGCGCAGACGCGGTAGCCGTTCATGCCCGGGAGCATGATGTCGAGGATGACCAGGTCGTACGTTCCCTCGCTCGCGCGGTGCAGTCCGTCGACGCCGTCGTGGACGACGTCGACGGCGTAGCCCTCGGCGGTCAGACCCTTGGCGAGCGACAGGGCAAGCCGCTTCTCGTCCTCCACGATCAACAAACGCATGCGCTCAGGGTCGCAGAGCGAACCTGAAGAGTTCTTCAGGCACCTTCAGGCTGGCTTCAGCATCGCTCAGCCAGATTGTTCCTCGTCGAAAGCGAACGGCCGCTGAGCGGTCGGACCGACTCGGGAGGAACCCTCATGAAGCGCAATATCGTCATCGCCACCGTCGCCGCCGTGGCCCTGATCGGAGGCGGCACGGCGACAGCCATGGCCGTCACCGGCGACGACGAGTCGACCGCCGCCAAGCAGTCCAGCGTCCAGGTCAAGGACGACGACGGGCAGGACGACGCCACGGAGAACAAGACCGAGGTCAAGGCCGCGAAGGTGACGGCCGCCGACGCGATCAAGGCGGCGCTGGCCAAGCAGTCCGGTACGGCGGTCTCCGCGGAGCTGGACGACGAGGACGGCGGCAGCCTGTACTGGGACGTCGACGTGCTCGGCAAGGACGGCGGCTGGCACAGCGTCCAGGTCGACCCCGGCACCGGCAAGGTGCTCGGCTCGCACACCGAGCGGGACGAGGACGGCGACGCCGCGCGGGTGGCCGCCGTCCTGAAGGGCGCCTCCACCACGGCCGAGGACGCGGCGAAGGCCGCGGCGGCCAAGGGCACGGTGACGTCCGTGGACCTGGATGACGACGGGACGGCTACCGCCTGGGACGTGGAGACGGTCGCCTCCGGCGGGGTTGAGTCGGACTGGCACGTTGACCTGCGGTCGGCCGCGGTGACCGCTGACCGCGGTGACAGCGCCGACCACGACGACCAGGACGGCCAGGACGACTGACGTCACGCCTGCCGCTTGAACCACGGGGCCCGCGCTCTCTCCCCCGGAGGGCGGGCCCCGTTCGCGTCCCGGAGGGCGGGCCCTGTTCCTGCGCCTTCGCGCCGGGCTCCAAGCCGCCGCTTCGCGGCGGATCTTTCCCGCCCACCCACCCGATTACCCCGCAGGGCAACGGGTGGGTGGGTGGGAGACCGACCGCGGAGCGGGGAGTCCCCCGGCGCCCGCCCGGCTCAGGGGCAGCCCCAGCCCGGGCGGAGCGGGGAGTCCCCCCGGCATCCGCCCGGCCAAAGGGCAGCCCAAGCCCGCCCTGCGGGCACCGCAGGGCCAGTCCAAGGTCAGCCGGGCGCACGCCCAGGCCAAGACCGGCGCCCACGCCAGCACCCTCAGCCCGAGGTCAGCCCCGCGACCAGTTCGTCCGCCGCCGCATAGGGATCCAGCTCGCCCGCGACGATCCGCTCCGCCAGCGCCGAGAGACGCCGGTCGCCGTGCAGATCCGCGATCCGCTCCCGCAGGGCCGTCACCGCGATCGTCTCCACCTCACGGGCGGCCCGCGCCGCCCGGCGCTCCGCGAGGACCCCCCGCTCCTCCATCCACGCCCGGTGCTTCTCCAGGGCCTCGACGACCTCGTCGATCCCCTCGCCCCGCGCGGCCACCGTCTTCACGATGGGCGGGCGCCAGTCCCCCGCGCCGCGGGACTCCCCGAGGCCCAGCATGTGGTTCAGCTCGCGCGCCGTCGCGTCCGCGCCGTCGCGGTCCGCCTTGTTCACGACGTACACATCGCCGATCTCCAGGATTCCGGCCTTCGCCGCCTGGATCCCGTCGCCCATGCCGGGCGCGAGCAGCACCACCGACGTGTCCGCCTGCGATGCGATCTCCACCTCGGACTGGCCGACGCCCACCGTCTCGACCAGGATCACGTCGCAGCCCGCCGCGTCCAGGACACGGATCGCCTGCGGCGCCGACCAGGCGAGGCCGCCGAGGTGGCCCCGCGTCGCCATCGAGCGGATGTAGACGCCGGGGTCGGACGCGTGCTCCGACATGCGGACCCGGTCGCCGAGCAGGGCGCCCCCGGAGAAGGGGGAGGAAGGGTCGACGGCCAGGACGCCGACCCGCTTCCCCGCCCGCCGGTACGCCGACACCAGCGCCGACGTCGAAGTCGACTTGCCGACACCCGGCGAACCGGTGAGGCCCACCACGTACGCATGGCCCGCCAGTGGAGCCAGCGCCGCCATGACCTCACGGAGCTGCGGTGACGCCCCCTCGACCAGTGAGATCAGCCGGGCCACGGCCCGCGGCCTGCCCTCGCGGGCCTGTGCCACCAGGGAGGGGACGTCCTGCATGTCAGACAGCTCCGTTCCAAGACGTAGGAAAGGCGTGGTCGGGAAAGTGGTCGGGAAAGGTGTGCACGCGCAAACGCGTCAGCCCTTCGCCACCTTCACGATCAGCGCGTCGCCCTGACCGCCGCCACCGCACAGCGCCGCCGCGCCCACGCCGCCGCCGCGCCGCTTCAGCTCCAGGGCGAGGTGCAGCACGACCCGCGCGCCGGACATCCCGATCGGGTGACCCAGGGCAATGGCCCCGCCGTTGACGTTCACCTTTTCCGAGGACACCCCGAGGTCCTTCATTGACTGCACCGCGACCGCGGCGAAGGCCTCGTTGATCTCGATCAGGTCCAGGTCCTCGACCGCCAGGCCCTCCTTCTTCAGGGCGTGCTGGATGGCGTTGGACGGCTGCGACTGGAGCGAGTTGTCCGGACCGGCCACGTTGCCGTGCGCCCCGATCTCCGCGATCCAGTCGAGGCCGAGCTCCTCGGCCTTGGCCTTGGACATGACCACGACCGCGGCCGCGCCGTCGGAGATCTGCGAGGACGTGCCCGCGGTGATCGTGCCGTCCTTGGCGAAGGCGGGGCGCAGCTTGCCGAGGGACTCGGTGGTCGTCTCGGCGCGGATGCCCTCGTCCTTGGCGAAGAGGACCGGGTCGCCCTTGCGCTGCGGGATCTCGACCGGGGTGATCTCGGCCTCGAAGATGCCGTTCTTCTGGGCGGCCGCGGCGCGCTGGTGGGAGGCGGCGGCGATCTCGTCCTGCTCGGGGCGCGCGATGCCCAGGCGGGTGTTGTGCTTCTCCGTGGACTCGCCCATGGCGATGTTCTCGAAGGAGTCGGTCAGACCGTCGTACGCCATCGAGTCGAGCATCTCGATCGCGCCGTACTTGTAGCCCTCGCGGGACTTGGGGAGCAGGTGCGGCGCGTTGGTCATCGACTCCTGGCCGCCGGCGACGACGATGTCGAACTCGCCGGCGCGGATCAGCTGGTCGGCGAGCGCGATCGCGTCGAGCCCGGAGAGACACACCTTGTTGACGGTGAGCGCGGGGACGTTCATGGGGATGCCCGCCTTGACGGCGGCCTGGCGTGCCGGGATCTGCCCTGCCCCGGCGGTGAGCACCTGGCCCATGATCACGTACTGAACCTGGTCGCCGCCGATGCCGGCCCGGTCGAGCGCGGCCTTGATGGCGAAGCCGCCCAGGTCGGCGCCGGAGAAGGACTTCAGGGAGCCGAGCAGGCGGCCCATGGGCGTGCGCGCGCCCGCGACGATCACTGAGGTGGTACCGGTCGTTCCAGACATGTGAACGGCCCCTTGGGAGGAGAGGTTAATGAGGGTTTACTTGAATGTACTGAGCGGTACGCCGTGCGTCATCGGGCGTTGGGTGTGATCGCGCGCACGTTGCGTAAACGCCGCCGGAAGGGCTGCACTTAAACCATGCTGACGCGAATCGATCACATCGGGATCGCCTGTTTCGACCTCGACAAGACCGTCGAGTTCTACCGGGAGACTTACGGCTTCACGGTGTTCCACACCGAAGTCAACGAAGAGCAGGGCGTACGCGAGGCCATGCTCAAGATCAATGAGACGAGTGACGGCGGGGCTTCCTACCTGCAACTCCTCGAACCCACCCGCGACGACTCCGCCGTGGGCAAGTGGCTGGCCAAGAACGGCGAGGGTGTGCACCACATCGCCTTCGGCACCGCTGACGTGGACGGCGACGCCGCGGCCATCAAGGACAAGGGCGTACGAGTCCTCTATCAGGAGCCCCGGATCGGGTCGATGGGGTCGCGCATCACCTTCCTGCACCCCAAGGACTGCCACGGCGTGCTGACCGAACTCGTCACCTCGGCAGCTCAGGAGTCACCGGAGCACTGACCTCCGCATACTTGGGCCGGTAGGGTTGGGGTCGGCCGTCCGAAGTCTGGGCGGCCGGTCGTCCGTACGCTGGGCGGCCGCGTGCCGGGGTCCGGGTTTCGGGGGACGAGCGTCGGGGCAGCAGCCCGTGCTCAGCTGTTGATCTGACACCATTCCCCGGGGGCCCCGTTCGGCGGATGGGCAGGGCTCGTACTTCAGGAGTTGCGACCAGGGGACGGATGGGACCGCGCAGTGCGGGGCTACGAACGCCAAGAGAGCTCGCGGGCTGAGACGGACCATCTTTCGCGGTTCGAGGCCGAGATGGACCGGCTGAAGACCGAACGAGAGAAGGCTGTTCAGCACGCCGAGGACCTCGGCTACCAGGTCGAGGTGTTGCGCGCCAAGCTGCACGAGGCGCGCCGCAACCTCGCGTCCCGCCCTGCCTACGACGGCGCGGACATCGGCTACCAGGCCGAGCAGTTGCTCCGTAACGCCCAGATCCAGGCCGATCAGCTGCGCCAGGACGCCGAGCGCGAGCTGCGGGACGCCAGGGCGCAGACCCAGCGCATCCTCCAGGAGCACGCCGAGCAGCAGGCCAGGCTCCAGTCCGAGCTGCACTCCGAGGCGGTGTCGCGCCGTCAGCAGCTCGACCAGGAGCTGTCCGAGCGCCGCCAGACCGTCGAGTCGCACGTCAACGAGAACGTGGCGTGGGCCGAGCAGCTGCGCGCGCGTACGGAGCAGCAGGCGCGCCGCCTGCTCGACGAGTCCCGCGCCGAGGCCGACCAGTCGCTGGCCGCCGCCCGCGCCGAGGCCGAGCGCGTCGCCGAAGAGGCACGCCAGCGCATGTCGAGCGACGCCGAGTCCGCCCGCGCGGAGGCCGAGTCGATCCTGCGCCGGGCCCGCACGGACGCCGAGCGCCTCCTGAACGCCGCGTCGACGCAGGCGCAGGAGGCCACCGACCACGCGGAGAGCCTGCGCTCGACCACGGCCACCGAGTCCGAGCAGGCGCGCCGCCAGGCCGCTGAGGCGAGCCGGGCCGCCGAGCAGCGGATGGCGGAGGCCGAGACGGCGCTGCGCGAGGCACGCGCCGAGGCCGACAAGGTGCTCACCGAGGCCAAGGACGCCGCGGCCAAGCAGCTCGCGGCCGCCGAAGGCGCCAACGAACAGCGCACGCGCACCGCCAAGGAGCAGGTCGCGCGCCTGGTCGGCGAGGCCACCAAGGAGGCCGAGGCCACCAAGTCCGAGGCCGAGCAGCTCGTCGCCGACGCCCGCGCCGAGGCCGAGAAGCTGATCAAGGACGCCGCCGAGAAGGCGCGCACGATCACCGCCGAGGAGACCGCGGGCCAGCTCGCCAAGGCGGCCCGTACGGCGGAGGACGTACTCGACAAGGCTTCGAAGGACGCCAAGGAGACGACGAAGGCCGCCACCGAGGAGGCCGAGCGGATCCGCGGCGAGGCCGAGGCCGAGGCGGACCGGCTTCGCGGTCAGGCGCACGACATCGCCGAGGAGCTCAAGGGCGCGGCGAAGGACGACACCAAGGAGTACCGCGCCAAGACCGTCGAGCTGCAGGAGGAGGCGCGCAGGCTGCGCGGCGAGGCCGAGCAGCTGCGGGCCGACGCGGTCGCCGAGGGCGAGCGGATCCGTGGCGAGGCCCGCCGCGAGGCCGTCCAGAAGATCGAGGAGGCGGCCAAGTCCGCCGAGGAGCTGCTCGCCAAGGCGAAGGCCGACGCGGACGAGCTGAAGACGGCCGCGACCGCCGAGAGCGAGCGGGTCCGCACCGAGGCCATCGAGCGCGCCACGACGCTGCGCAAGCAGGCCGAGGAGACCCTTGAGCGCACCCGCGCGGAGGCCGAGCGGCACCGCGAGGAGGCCGCCGAGCAGGCCGAGGCCACGAAGTCGGAGGCCGAGGAGGCCGCGCGGGCGCTGCACGACGAGACCGAGCGGGCGATAGCGGCACGGAAGTCCGAGGCCGCCGACGAGCTGACGCGCCTTCACACGGAGGCCGAGGAGCGCGTCGCCGCCGCCGAGCAGGCGCTGACCGACGCCCGCGCGGAGGCCGAGCGCATCCGCAAGGAGGCCGCCGACGAGACGGACCGGCTGCGCACGGAGGCCGCCGAGCGGATCCGCACCCTGCAGGCACAGGCCGAGACCGAGGCCGAGCGGCTGCGCACGGAGGCCGCTTCGGACGCCTCACAGGCGCGCGCCGAGGGCGAGAGCGTCGCCGTACGGCTGCGTTCGGAGGCCGCCGCCGAGGCGGAGCGGCTCAAGTCGGAGGCCCAGGAGTCCGCGGACCGGGTCCGCGCGGAGGCCGCCACCGCCGCCGAGCGCATCTCCACCGAGGCCGCGGAGGCACTTTCCGCCGCCCAGGAGGAGGCCGCGCGGCGCCACCGCGAGGCCGAGGAGACCCTCAGCTCCGCGCGCGGCGAGGCCGACCAGGAGCGCGAGCGGGCCCGTGAGCAGAGCGAGGAGCTGCTCGCCTCCGCCCGCAAGCGCGTCGAGGAGGCCCAGGCCGAGGCCGTCCGCCTGGTCGAGGAGGCCGACCGCAGGGCGACCGAGATGGTCTCCAGCGCCGAGCAGACCGCCCAGTCCGTACGGGACTCCGTGGCGGGCCTGCACGAGAGCGCGCAGGACGAGGTCGCGGGCCTGCGCAGCGCCGCCGAGCACGCGGCGGAGCGTACGAGGACCGAGGCGCAGGAGGAGGCGGACCGCGTCCGCGCGGACGCCTACGCCGAGCGTGAGCGCGCCACGGAGGACGCCAACCGCACCCGACGCGAGGCGAACGACGAGGCCGAGGCCGCCAAGTCCCTTGCGGAGCGCACGGTTTCGGACGCGATCGCGGAGGCGGAGCGGCTGCGTTCGGACGCCACCGAGCACGCCCAGCGGTCGCGTACGGAAGCGTCGGACGCGATCGCCTCGGCCGAGCAGGACGCCTCACGCACGCGTGCCGACGCCCGCGAGGACGCCAACCGCATCCGCAGCGATGCCGCGAGCCAGGCCGACCAGCTGATCGGCGAGGCGCGCAGCGAGGCCGAGCGGCTGCAGACGGAGACGACCGCCGAGGCCGACCGGCAGCGCACGGACTCGGTGGCGAAGGCCGAGAAGCTCATCTCGGACGCCACGGGCGACGCCGAGCGGCTTCGCGCGGACGCCGCCGAGACGGTGGGCTCGGCCCAGCAGCACGCCGAGCGCATCCGGTCCGAGTCCGAGCGCGTCAAGGCGGAGGCCGCGGCCGAGGCCGAGCGGCTCACCTCGCAGGCGCGGGAGGAGGCCGAGCGCACCCTGGACGAGGCGCGTCAGGCCGCCAACAAGCGCCGCTCGGAGGCGGCCGAGCAGGTCGACACGCTCATCACGGAGGCGGCGGCCGAGGCCGAGAAGCTGACGTCCGACGCCCAGGAGAAGGCTCTCAAGGCGACCACGGACGCGGAGGCGCAGGCCGACACGATGGTCGGCGCGGCCCGCACGGAGGCCGACCGCCTTGTCTCCGAGGCGACGGTGGAGGGCAACTCCCTGGTGGAGAAGGCCCGTACGGACGCGGACGAGCTGCTCGTCGGCGCCCGCCGCGACGCCACGGCCATAAGGGAGCGCTCCGAGGAGCAGCGCGACCGTCTGACCGCCGAGATCGAGGAGCTGCACGAGCGTGCGCGCCGCGAGTCCGCCGAGGCGATGAAGTCCGCGGGCGAGCGCTGCGACGCGCTTGTGAAGGCCGCCGAGGAGCAGCGTGCCGAGGCCGAGGCGAAGGCCAAGGAGCTGGTGTCGGACGCGAGTTCCGAGGCCGCCAAGGTGCGTATCTCCGCCGTGAAGAAGGCCGAGGGGCTGCTCAAGGAGGCCGAGACGAAGGTGGCCGGGCTGGTGCGCGACGCCGAGCGGGTCAAGGCGGAGGCGGAGGCCGAGGCCGAGCGGATGGTCTCCGAGGGCAAGCGCGAGCTCGAAGTGCTTGTCCGGCGGCGCGAGGACATCAACGCCGAGATTTCCCGTGTCCAAGACGTGCTCGAGGCGTTGGAATCTTTTGAGGCCCCGGCGGCCGGCGCGAAACCGACGTCGAACGGCGGCTCCGGCGCGGGGGGCGTCAAGGCCGGTGCAGCGGCGGGGTCAACTCGATCGGGTGGCAAGACGTCTGAGGGCTAGCCAAGGAGCTTCTGCCGTGCTTTGAAAGGACCTTCGGCACTGTCCCTGGCAAGTGCTCTGGCGGTTAGCCACTCAAAAGGGGTGTCATTCTCCAGATCAAACGGGCATCTGCTCGATGACACGCCGCTTGGACCCCTAGGATTCCCTCTATCACCTCACCGGTCTCATTCGACAGGAACCCCATGAGCGACACTTCCCCCTACGGCTTCGAGCTTGTGCGGCGTGGGTACGACCGCGCTCAGGTGGACGAACGTATCTCCAAGCTCGTCTCCGACCGTGACAGCGCTCTTGCTCGTATCACTGCTCTGGAAAAGCGCATCGAGGAGCTGCACCTCGAGACGCAGAACGCCCAGGCTCAGGTGGCCGACGCCGAGCCGTCGTACGCCGGTCTCGGTGCCCGCGTCGAGAAGATCCTCCGCCTCGCCGAGGAGGAGGCGAAGGACCTGCGCGAGGAGGCCCGTCGCGCCGCCGAGCAGCACCGCGAGCTCGCCGAGTCGGCGGCCCAGCAGGTGCGCAACGACGCCGAGTCGTTCGCCGCCGAGCGCAAGGCCAAGGCGGAGGACGAGGGCGTCCGGATCGTCGAGAAGGCCAAGGGCGAGGCGGGTGCGCTGCGCACCGAGGCGCAGAAGGACGCTCAGTCCAAGCGCGAGGAGGCGGACGCCCTCTTCGAGGAGACCCGCGCGAAGGCCGCCCAGGCCGCCGCCGACTTCGAGACGAACCTCGCCAAGCGCCGCGAGCAGTCCGAGCGTGACCTTGCCTCGCGGCAGGCGAAGGCGGAGAAGCGGCTCGCGGAGATCGAGCACCGTGCCGAGCAGCTCCGTCTTGAGGCGGAGAAGCTCCGGACCGACGCGGAGCGTCGCGCTCGCCAGACCGTCGAGACCGCTCAGCGGCAGGCTGAGGACATCGTGGCCGATGCCAATGCCAAGGCTGACCGGATCCGCTCGGAATCCGAGCGGGAGCTTGCGGCGCTGACGAATCGTCGCGATTCGATCAACGCTCAGCTCACCAATGTGCGGGAGATGCTGGCCACCCTCACGGGTGCGGCCGTCGCCGCGGCGGGTACGCCTGCCGAGGATGAGCCCATCAGCCGCGGGGTGCCTGCTCAGCAGACGCGTTGAGGTTGTGGGGATCTGACGGTCCGCTTCGGCTGGTCGCGCAGTTCCCCGCGCCCCTTACGGGGCCCCCTGTCACTCCGGTGGCAAGGGGCCCCGTCCCGTTTTAGCGTTGGCGCATGATCGAGCTCGAGGGGCTGACCAAGCGGTACGGCGAGAAGGTCGCCGTCAACCATCTGACCTTCACCGTGCACCCGGGCATCGTCACCGGCTTCCTCGGCCCCAACGGCGCGGGCAAGTCCACCACCATGCGGATGATGCTCGGTCTCGACAATCCCTCGGCGGGGAACGTCCGTATCGACGGCAAGCGGTACGCACAGCTGAAGGACCCGCTGAAGTACATCGGCGCCCTCCTCGACGCCAAGGCCATGCACGGCGGGCGCAGCGCCTTCAACCATCTCCTCTGCCTCGCGCAGAGCAACGGCATCCCGCGTGCCCGCGTCCACGAGGTCCTGGACACCGTCGGCCTGACCCAGGTCGCCAAGAAGAAGGCCAAGGGCTTCTCGCTCGGCATGGGCCAGCGCCTCGGCATCGCGGGCGCGCTGCTCGGCGACCCCGAGATCCTGATGTTCGACGAGCCGGTCAACGGACTCGACCCCGAGGGCATCCACTGGATCCGGAACCTGATGAAGTCCCTCGCCGCACAGGGCCGTACGGTCTTCGTCTCCTCGCACCTGATGAGCGAAATGGCGCTGACCGCCGACCATCTGGTCGTCATCGGCCAGGGCCGGCTCCTCGCCGACACCTCCATGTCGGACTTCATCCAGCAGAACTCACGCTCGTACGTCCGACTGCGCTCCCCGCAGCGCGAACGGCTCCTCGACGTGCTGCACCAGGAGGGCATCACCGCCGTCGAGACGGGCAACGGCTCCCTGGAGATCGACGGCACGCCCGCGGAGAAGCTCGGCGAAATCGCCGCCCGGCATCAGCTCGTCCTCCATGAACTGAGCCCTCAACAGGCCTCCCTGGAAGAGGCGTTCATGCGGCTGACCGCGGAGTCGGTGGAGTATCACGCGCACGCCGACCACGAGGGGCCCGGCGCACCGCCGCCCCCACAGCAGGCCGAAGGCTGGGGCGACGGCTGGACGCAGAAGAAGGGGTCCTGAGCGATGGCCGCGACGCAAGTCCTGAAGTCGGAGTGGACCAAGATCCGCTCGGTCGCGTCGACCGTGTGGACGCTGGGGCTCGCCGTGGTCGTCACGGTCGGGCTCGGCCTGCTGATCAGCATCCTGGCGAAGAACGACTACGACAGCCTCAACGCCCAGGACCGCAGGGTCTTCGACCCGACCTTCACCAGCTTCGCCGGGATGAGCCTCGGCCAGCTCGCGATGATCGTCTTCGGTGTGCTCGTCGTCTCGAACGAGTACAGCACCGGCATGATCCGCACCTCGCTCTCCGCGGTCCCGCAGCGCGGCACCTTCATGTTCAGCAAGGTCGCGGTCGCCACCCTGCTCTCGCTTGCGGTCGGCATCGTGACGAGCTTCATCGCGTTCTTCGTGGGGCAGGCGATGCTCGGCGAGCACAGGGCCGAGATCGGCGATCCCGGTGTGCTGCGCGCGGTCATCGGCGGCGGGCTCTACATGGCGCTCATCGCGATGTTCTCGATGGGCGTCGCCACGATGCTGCGCAGCCCGATGCTCTCGCTCGGCATCCTGATGCCGTTCTTCTTCCTGATCTCCAGCATCCTGGGCAATGTCTCGGCCACGAAGAAGGTCGGCCGCTACCTCCCCGACCAGGCCGGAAGCAGAATCATGCAGGTGAAGACGCCGCTGGACGACGACACTCCGTACGGTCCGTGGGGCGGCCTCGCGATCATGGTGACGTGGGTCGTGGTCGCCCTGATCGGCGGCTACGCGCTGTTGAAGAAGCGGGATGCCTAGCCTCACGGCGCTCGGCCTCGACGAGGTTCCCGCACTGCGGCCGCTGACGTATCCGGGGCGTCCGGTCCCCTGGCCCGCCCTCCTGGCCGGCGACGAGCTGCTCCCCCTCGATGTACGTCCGCTGCCGCTCGGCCAGTGGCCCGTGGCGGGGCTGACGCTCGACGAGACGCTGAGCGGGCGGGGCGAGGCGCCCACCGGCAGCCGGCACCCCGTCATCGCCGTGGGATCGAACGCCTCGCCCGCACAGGTCGCGTACAAACTGGCCAGGCGCGGCATCACCTCCGCCGTGCCGATGGTCCCGATGCGGGTGCGCGGCATCGCGGTGGGCTGCTCGGCGCACATCGGGCGTGCCGGGTATGTGGCGGCCGCCCCTTACCTGGACCCGGCGGTCGAAACCTCCCTGGTCGTGAGTTGGCTGGATCAGGACCAGTTCCGTGCGGTCGACGACACGGAGCTGCCCAACTACCGGCGGGCGCTCCTTCCGGGCGGCGACTTCGCGATGACGCTGCCGTCCGGTGAGCGGCTCGACGGCGCGTATCTCTACGTCAGTACGTACGGTGTCCTCGCCGATCCGCGGTCAGGCCTGCCACGCCCCGGCGGCGGCGATCAGGCGGCGCTGCTCGCCTCGCTCATCGGGGATTCGGCGGCCCTGCGCGGGCTGCTCGGGCCCGGTCCCGCCGACTGGGTGCGCAAGGCCGCGGCGGACCGCGGGCTGCGCGATCGCGGCAGGCGGGCCTTCGCCGACGCGGGCTGGGCGCTGCCGCAGCCGGGGTTTCCGTGATGCCGCACTTTTACCCTCTCTTGGCTGGAACCGTCAGCTCGGCTATATCCTCCTAACCCTTACGGGGGCGTGTGCCCCGACGTCCTGAACCATTCGATGGGTGCGGAGAATGATCGAGGCAGTCGGCCTGACGAAGCGCTACGGCGCCAAGACAGCCGTGTACAACCTTTCCTTTCAGGTGCGACCCGGCACCGTCACCGGCTTCCTGGGCCCCAACGGCTCCGGCAAGTCGACGACGATGCGCATGATCCTCGGGCTCGACCAACCCACCACGGGCCAGGTGACGATCGGCGGCTACCCGTACCGCAAGCTCCCCAACGCCCCGCGCCAGGTCGGCGCCCTGCTCGACGCCAAGGCGGTGCACGGCGGCCGGCACGCCCGTAACCACCTCCTGTGCCTGGCGCAGCTCTCCGGCATCCCGGCCCGCCGGGTCGACGAGGTGCTCGGCGTCGTGGGCCTCCAGGACGTGGCGAAGAAGCGCTCCAAGGGCTTCTCGCTCGGCATGGGCCAGCGCCTGGGCATCGCGGCCGCCCTCCTGGGCGACCCGCAGGTGCTGCTCTTCGACGAGCCGGTCAACGGCCTCGACCCGGAGGGCATCCTCTGGGTCAGGAACCTGATGAAGTCGCTCGCGGCCGAGGGGCGTACGGTCTTCGTCTCCTCGCACCTGATGAGCGAGATGGCGCTGACCGCCGAGCACCTGATCGTGATCGGCCGCGGGCAGCTGCTCGCGGACATGAGCGTCAAGGACTTCATCTCGCACAACTCCGCCGACTTCGCCCGGGTGCGTACGCCGGACAGCGAGCCGCAGCAGCGCGAGAAGCTGACGGCCGCGCTGACCGAGGCCGGCGGCCAGGTCCTGCCCGAGCAGGACGGCGCGCTCCGGGTCACCGGGCTTCCGCTGCCCCGCATCAGCGACCTCGCGCACGGCGCGGACGTCCGCGTGTGGGAGCTCTCCCCGCACCAGGCCTCGCTGGAAGAGGCGTACATGCGGATGACGCAGGGCGCCGTCGACTACCGCTCCACGGTCGACCAGCGGGCGGGCCTGCAGCAGCCCGTGCAGCAGGGCGCGATGCCCGGTGGCATGCCGCCGCAGGGCCAGATGCCCGTGCCCGGCCAGGGCCAGCCCGGGTGGTACGCACCGCCGCCGCCCCAGCAGGGCGGTCAGCCCTTCGCGATGCAGCAGCCGCAGGACGCGTCCGGGACGCCGAACCCGTACGCCGCCGCCCCGCAGGCACCGGCCGCGGCTCCCGCCTCTTCCCCCGTCCCCGACATGACCAAGCGCGACAGCGAGGACCCCCGATGACCACGCCTCCGACTCCGCAGCAGCAGCCGCAGGCGCAGCCCCAGCAGATGTACGCGCAGGCCGGCGCCCCCGTGCAGGGCGCACCGATGCAGGGCGCCCCGACGGCTCCCCCGCCCGCCGCGCCCGCGCCGCCCTCCGCCTGGCAGCAGGCGATGAGCAACGCCTACACCTCGCCGATCCCGGTCAAGAAGACCCACATCGGCAACGCCCTGGCCTCCGAGTGGACGAAGATCAAGTCGGTCCGCTCGACGATGTGGACGCTCGGCGTCTTCCTCCTCCTGGTGATCGGCATCGGCCTGCTCGTCGCCGCGCAGACGGAACCCCGTGACTACCTGGACGTGCCGTTCACCATCCCGGCGTTCTTCGGTCTGGTCCTCGGCCAGATCTGCCTGATCACGCTCGGCGTCCTGGTGACGTCGTCCGAGTACGGCACGGGCATGATCCGTACGACGTTCACTGCGTCGCCGCAGCGCTACCGCGTCCTCGCCGCGAAGATCGTGGTCTTCTTCGTGATCGCCTTCGTCGTCTCGGCGGCATCCATCTTCCTGGTGGGCGCCATGACGTCGGGGATGCACAGCGGCTCCGAGGCGGGCGACGTGGCATGGGGCGGCACGGTCCTCAAGGGCGGCCTCTACGTCTCGCTCCTGGGCGTCCTCGCCCTGGCGGTCGGCTCGATGCTGCGCCACTCGGCGGGCGCGATCACCGCGATGCTGGGCCTGGTCCTGGTGCCCGCGATCCTGCCCGCGTTCCTGCTGATCTCGGAGAGCACCCGCAGCGTGGGCGAGAAGATGATGGACTACAACGCGCCCAACTCGCTCGCCAAGATCTTCCAGCTCGACACCGGCTCGGGCAACGGCAACTCACAGCTGGTGCTGCTGATCGTCGTGACGCTGGCCGCGATCGTCGGCGCGTTCGCGCTTCTGGAGAAGCGCGACGTCTGATCCTCAGTACCGAGGCGCGTTACGGGACCGCTGCACCCGCGAGGTGCGGCGGTCCTTCGCGTTCCAGCAGGCCTTGTGCCAGTGCCTGCGCTCGTCCACGCCCGAGTGCTCGGGCCAGGCCACCACATGCGCCATGCCGGAGGGGATCTCCTGGTCGCAGCCGGGGCAGCGGTAGGTCTTGCCCGCCGCGCTCGCGCCCGCCACATGGCGCACGCTCCACTGCTCGTCCTGCCAGCTCTCGGCCCGCTGGAAGCCGCCGTAACGGCCCGAAGGCTCCGCGTCCGCACGCGGACTCTCTGCTCCGGCTCCGGCGCCCTTGGGGCGGTTGCGACGCGGGGACACAGGACACCTCACTGGATGTACGGGGTTCAGGGGTGTGTCCAGCCTACGCGCCGCTCCCAGGGGTAGGCGTCCTGCACCAACCCCCACAGATCCCCCCTGCATTGCGCAGAAAATCCGTCAATCTTCATGCCAGGCCGTGCCTTTGGCACGTGTCACGCGTTGTTGCCCGTAGGGGGAGTGCCTGCGTCGGCGCCAAGGAGGCAGGAGTGCGATGCGTGTAGGTAGTTTTGTTCTGGCCGCCCAGTTCCCCGGACAGGGGCAGGGGGAGGCGCTGCACCGTGCGGTGCGGTCCGCCGAGGTGGCCGAGGAGGCGGGTCTGGACGCGGTCTGGCTCGCCGAGCACCACTTCGTGCCGTACGGCACGTGTCCGTCCGCCGTGACCCTCGCCGCGCTCCTTCTCGGGCGTACGCGGCGCATCCGCGTCGGCACCGCCGTGAGCGTGCTGCCGACCGCGCATCCCGTCGCGCTCGGCGAGCAGGCGGCGCTGCTGCACGTGACGTCCGGCGGGCGCTTCTCGCTGGGCGTGGGGCGCGGCGGGCCGTGGGTGGACCTGGAGGTCTTCGGCTCCGGTCTCGACGCGTACGAGAAGGGCTTCCCGGAATCCCTCGATCTGCTGCTGCGGTGGCTGACCGAGCCCCGGGTCGCGAGCGAGTCGGGCCGCTTCGCCTTCCGCGAGGTCGCCGTGGTGCCCCGCCCGCAAGAAGCCCTGCCCGGCTCGGACCTCTCGGACCCCCCGGGCACCGACACCCCGGAGGCGGTGGGCGGCCCCGAGGTGATCGTCGCCTGCACCTCACCGTCGAGCGTGCGGCTCGCCGCGGAGCGCGGTCTGCCGATGCTGCTCGGCATGCATGTCGGCGACGAGGAGAAGGCCGAAATGGTGGCGTTGTGGCGCAGGCACGCGCGCGCCTCGGGGCGTACGCCGGAGGAGATCCACACGGCCGCGCACGTCTCCGCCGGGGTCGCGCAGATCGCGGACCGGCGCGTGGAAGCGGCGGAGACGCTGCAGAAGGCGATGCCGGGCTGGCTGAAGCAGGGGCTGGACGCGCATGTCACGGTCGACGGCCGGGCGCGGGCGATGCGGGACCCGCTCGCGTACACCGAACTGCTCTGCGGCATCCACCCGGTGGGCACCCCCCAGGTGTGCGCCGACCGGATCTCGGCGACCTCGGAGCGGACGGGCATCACACGCTTCGCGCTGCTTGTCGAGGGCTCGGGAGACCTGTCCACGACAGAGGAGAACGTCCGCAGGCTGGGCGCCGAGGTGCTGCCCCAGCTCGGCTGAGCCGCCGGGGCGGGGAGCTGCCGCTCCGGTACTAGAACACCTCCCGCGTACGGAGCGGCAGCAACAGGCGTCAGCAGTCCCGCAGTTCGGGTGACTGATTGAGCAACTGACCTCGGATCGAGGTGAATCGGGCCAACCGGTCGTCCACGGAAGCATCCAGGGGGAACACCGCCACGCGGTGGCAGTTCTGGAATGCCAGGCGCACGCCGAAGTGCCGTTGCAGCGCACCGCGGATCGCGTCGCTCGCGAGTGCGCGCAGCAGCTGGCCACGCGCCTGCTCGTCGGGCGGCGGCGTCTGGTTGTCGGCGAACTCTCCGCCGTCAACCTTCAGCTGGGCCACCAGGGAGCTGATCATCTCCCATGCGTAGGGCAGGGAGGTCCGGACGCAGTCGACGAATTCCGCTTCGTCGACCTCGCCTCGCTCGGCCTGTTCCAACAGTGCCGGTGAGACGTCGAGCGACATGGGTTCTCCTCTCGCACCCCCGGGGAGCGGGGGCTTACGGACAGGGAAGAAGTCCGCATACGCAGAGTGCACGCATGACGACCTCCTGCTTATACGGTAAGCATCGGACCGGCACCGCACCAGGAGATTGGGCACATAACCGGCCAGGATCGAACAGCCCCATCGACGGCGAAATCGCGCGCACCACCTGGTGTCGAGTAGCGTTGCGCCCCATGCGTCTCGTCATTGCCCGATGCTCCGTGGATTACGCGGGCAGGCTCACCGCCCATCTCCCGTCGGCCCCCCGCCTGATCCTTGTGAAGGCGGACGGCAGTGTCTCGATCCACGCGGACGACCGGGCCTACAAACCCCTCAACTGGATGTCCCCGCCCTGCACGTTGAAGGAGGGTTCGGGGGACGACGCCGGCGTCTGGACCGTCGTGAACAAGGCGGGCGAGAAGCTCATCATCACGATGGAGGAGATCCTGCACGACTCCTCGCACGAACTCGGTGTCGATCCCGGCCTCATCAAGGACGGCGTGGAAGCACACCTTCAGGAACTGCTCGCCGACCGGATCGAGACCCTCGGCGACGGCTACTCCCTGATCCGCCGCGAGTACATGACGGCGATCGGCCCGGTGGACATCCTCTGCCGTGACGCCGACGGGCAGACCGTCGCCGTCGAGATCAAGCGGCGCGGTGAGATCGACGGCGTCGAGCAGCTCACCCGCTATCTGGAGCTCCTCAACCGCGACCCGCACCTCGCACCGGTCAAGGGCATCTTCGCCGCCCAGGAGATCAAGCCCCAGGCGCGCGTGCTCGCCACGGACCGGGGCATCGGCTGCACCGTCCTCGACTACAACGCGATGCGCGGCATCGAGGACGACAAGCTGCGGCTGTTCTAGTCTTCCGTCGGTTTCCGTACGTACTCTTCCGTCGGTTTCCGTACGTACGTGAGGGGGGGGGGTGGTGTGGGTGGCCGCGGAGCAGGTGTTTGTGGATTTTATAGGGTCGGCGGGGGGGGGCTTCTGGCGGTGGGGGGGGCGCGC